>NZ_JBEORY010000045.1:0-69612 GCF_040302665.1 Kitasatospora sp. NPDC097691
CGGGGACGACGGTGTACCCGGTCAGGTCGAGGTCACCGGGCTCGGCGGCACCGTCGAGGCCGGTGATCCGGTCGCCCTCGACGGCGAGGCGGCCGTCCTCGACGACGCCGCCGGGCAGGACGAGTCGGGCGCCGGTCAGAACGGTTCGATCGACGGCCATGCGCATTCCTCCTGGGTGCCGGTTCAGTGGGGCGCGGCGTCGCGCAGCCGCTCGGCGGCGGCCTCCGGGCTCACGTCGGTGACGAAGGCGTCGAGTCCGGATTCCACGCCCGCCAGGTACTTGAGCTTGCCAGGGGCGCGCCGAATGGTGAACAGCTCCAGGTGCAGGGCGAGTTCCTCGCCGCCGTCCTCGGGTGCCTGGTGCCAGGCCGAGATGTACGGGGTCCGGTTGGGGGCGGTGCCGTCGGGTGCGGGGAACAGCCGGTCGAAGCGGCGCAGCAGGTCGAGGTACAGGCCGGGGAACTCGGCGCGCTCGGCCTCGTCCAGTGCGGTGAGGTCGCGGACCCGGCGGTGGGGGTAGAGGTGGACCTCGTACGGCCAGCGGGCGGCGAACGGGACGAAGGCGGTCCAGTGCTCGCCCTGGAGCACCAGCCGCTCGGGGGTGGCCCGTTCGGCGGCGAGCAGGTCCTCGAAGAGGTTCCGGCCGGTGCTCGCGCGGTGCGCCTCGGCCCGGCGGATCATCCGGGCGGTGCGGGAGGGGACGAAGGGGAAGGCGTAGATCTGGCCGTGCGGGTGGGCCAGGGTGACGCCGATCTCCGCGCCGCGGTTCTCGAAGCAGTACACCTGCCGGACGTCGGGCAGGGCGGAGAGTTCGGCCGTGCGGTCGGTCCAGGCGTCCAGGACCAGGCGGGCGCCGGCCTCGTCCAGGTCGGCGAAGGAGGCGTCGTGGTCGGGGGCGAAGCAGACCACCTCGCAGCGGCCGGTGCCCGGGCGGAGGGTGCGCAGCGGGTCGTCGTCGTGGGCCTCGACGTGTGCGGCCGAGTCCGGGGCGA
Organism: Kitasatospora sp. NPDC097691; assembly: GCF_040302665.1. Classification (NCBI taxonomy): domain Bacteria; kingdom Bacillati; phylum Actinomycetota; class Actinomycetes; order Kitasatosporales; family Streptomycetaceae; genus Kitasatospora; species Kitasatospora sp. NPDC097691. The sequence continues at coordinate 993 of NZ_JBEORY010000045.1, forward strand.
GGGAGGGGAAGCGGTTCTCGAAGACCGCGACCTGGTAGTCGGCGGCCGGGATCTCGCTGAGCCGTCCGTCCCGGGAGGGGCAGAGCGGGCACTCGCCGGCCGGCGGGTGGTAGGTCCGCTGCTGGCGGTGGGCGGCGACGGTCACCCACTCGCCGAGCACCGGGTCGAGCCGGGTCTCGGAGAGGCTCGCGGCGCGTTCCAGCGGGCGTTCGTCCACGGCGTCGCGGACGGTGCCGGCCGTCCGGTCGTAGTAGAAGAGTTCGCGGCCGTCGGCCAACGTGGTCGCGGTCTTGTGCACCGCCGTACTCCTTATGCGGGGGACGTCGGCCAGCCTGTGCCGATCTTCAACAGAATCAAACATATACGATCGCTTGTCAACAGACACGGATCTGCAGGTCAGGAAGTCCGAACTCAGGGCACACTCTTTTCTGTGTCAAAGCTGCTGGTGTTGACCGTAGGTGGCAATCGTGTTTGATTATGTCGAAATAGGCTCCCGCCTGCCGATGCAGGCCCCGGCGGGAGCGGGCACGACACCAGCGCGACGCACGGGAGCCGCACAGATGATCGACCAGGCCGCCACCGACTTCGAGGCCGTCCACGGCTCCCGGCCGAGCGGTGTGTGGGCCGCGCCCGGCCGCGTGAACCTGATCGGCGAGCACACCGACTACAACGACGGGTTCGTCCTGCCGATCGCCCTCCCGCACAGCGTCAAGGTCACCGCCCGCCGCCGCGAGGACGGCCGGGTGCGGCTGTACAGCGCCCAGGGCGACGGCACGATCAGCGACCTCGCGCTCGACGGCCTGGGCCCCGGCGTGGTCACCAGCTGGGCGGCCTACCCGGTCGGCGTGTTCTGGGCCCTCGCCGAGGCCGGGCACGCCGTCGGCGGCGCCGACCTGTACTTCGACAGCGACGTGCCGACCGGAGCCGGGCTCTCCTCCTCCGCCGCCCTGGAGTGCGCCACCGCGGTGGCCCTGAACGACCTGTACGGGCTCGGCCTGTCCGCGCCGGAGCTCGCCCTGCTCGCCCAGCGGGCCGAGAACGCCTTCGTCGGCGTGCCCTGCGGCGTGATGGACCAGATGGCCTCCGCCTGCTGCACGGACGGCGCCGCGCTGTTCCTGGACACCCGGACGCTGGAGCAGCGGCACGTCCCGCTCGACCTGGAGACGGCCGGGTTCCGGCTGCTGGTGATCGACACCCGGGTCAAGCACGACCTCGGCGACGGTGCCTACGCCGCCCTGCGGGCCGGCTGCGAGCGCGCCGCCGAGCTGCTCGGCCTGGACGCGCTGCGCGACCTGCCGGCCACCGGCCTCACCGCCGCCCTGGAGCGCCTTCCCGACGACCTCGCGCCCCTGGTGCGGCACGTGGTCACCGAGAACGGGCGGGTGGCCGAGACGATCGAGCACCTGGACGGCGGCCGGATCGCCGCGCTGGGGCCGATCCTGACGGCCGGACACGCCTCGCTGCGCGACGACTTCCGGGTCTCCTGCGACGAGACGGACCTCGCGGTCGAGGCCGCCGTGACCGCCGGCGCGCTGGGCGCCCGGATGACCGGCGGCGGCTTCGGCGGTTCCGTCATCGCCCTGGTCGGGGCGGCCGATGCGGACCGGGTCGCGGAGGCGGTGCGGTCGGCCTTCCGCTCGGCGGGCTACGCCGACCCGGTGGCCTTCACCGCCGTGCCCTCGCCGGGGGCGCGGCGGGTGGCCTGACCGGGCGCGGCGCACAGCCGCCCGGTCAGCCGGCGGTCGGCACCACGACGAGCTCCCCGACGGCGTCGGCGAGCGCGCTGCGGGCCGCCGCCGGAAGGGCGTCGTCGGTGATGAAGCAGTCGACCTCCGCCAGGGTCGCGAAGCTGCTCAGGCCGACGACGCCCCATTTGGTGTGGTCGGCGACCACGACGGTGCGGCGGGCGGAGGCGATCAGCGCCCGGTTGGTCTGGGCCTCGGCCAGGTTGGGCGTGGTGAGCCCGGTCTGCTCGCTGACGCCGTGCACGCCGAGGATGAGCAGGTCGACGTGGAGGGTGCGGATCGTCTGGTCCGCGAGGGCCCCCACCAGGGCCGCGGAGCGGGTGGGAGCCCCGCCGGTCACCAGCAGCGACGGGACGTTCTCCCTCCCGTCGCTTTCCGCTGCCCACAGCAGGTCGGCGATCCGCAGGGAGTTGGTCACGACCGTCAGCTGGGGGATCTCCAGCAGCCGGGAGGCGACCGCGTAGGTGGTGGTGCCGGCGGACAGCGCGACCACGCTGCCGGGCTCCACGAGCTGCGCCGCCGCGTCCGCCAGGGCGGCCTTGGTGCTCTCCTCCAGCTCGGACTTGACGTCGAAGCCGGGTTCGTACGTGCTCGCCGTGCCCACCGCGATGGCACCGCCGTGCACCTTCTGGACGGCGCCCTGGCGCACCAGAGCGTCCAGGTCGCGACGGATCGTCATGTCCGACACGCCGAACTGCTCGACCAGCTCGGCGACGCGCACCGCGCCGGCCTTGCGGATGGCCTCCAGGATGAGCGCCTGGCGCTGCGGGGCGAGCAAACTCTGATCAGCCACGGAGGCCCTTTCGATCGAACGGGTGCCTGGTCGCTCCCGCTTCCTTGCGGTGGGTCGACCCTGCCACGGTCGTGGACGAACGTGTGCGACCGCTTCCGGTGGGACGGGGCGGCCGGAGCGTCCGCGCCGACGACCGGGCCGCGTCCGGTCGCGACATGATCCAGTATCCCAGGGCGCCGGTGTGCCCCACGCCCCGTCGGCGGATGCGCGGGGCGGGGCCCCGCGCACCGGCCCGGAAGCACGGAACTGCCGGTGCCACGTGCAGGGGTGGCACCGGCAGTTCCGGTCGCGGTCGGCCGACCCTCAACGGCCGACCGCTCGTTCCGCCGCCGGCCGGGTCCGGACCCGCTGCCACTGTGCGGCGGGTCCGGTCAGGGGGATCCGGTCGGGGCGGACGTTCATGGGGGGCTGGTTCCCGTGCGGCGGGGCGGTGCGGTGCCCCGCCGCACGGGGGTCTTGGGGTCATGGGGTCAGGCGGGCAGGCCGACGGCCCGCTCGCGGTTGCGGCGCTGCTGGATGACGACGGCGGCGACCAGCAGGGTGCCCTGGGCGACGTTCTGCCAGAAGGCGTTGATGCCCTGGACGGTGAGGCCGTTCTGCAGTGCGCCGAGCAGGGCGACGGCGAGCAGGGTGCCGCCGATGCTGCCCTTGCCGCCCTTGAGGGCGCAGCCGCCGAGCGCCGCGGCGGTGATCGACTGGAGTTCGAGGCCCTCACTGCCGGAGACGGGCTGGCCGCTGCCGGTGCGGGCGGTGAGCAGGACGCCGGCCAGGGCGGCGACGGTGCCGGAGAGGGCGTAGGCGGCGATCAGGTACTTGTTGAGGTTGATGCCGGCCAGGCGGGCGGCGGTGTCGTTGCCGCCGATCGCGTAGATGTTGCGGCCGATGTCGGTGTAGGTGAGCAGGGCGTGCACGGCGGCGGCGGTGAGGATGAGCAGCCAGACCATGGTGGGCAGGCCGGCGATCTTGCCGCGGCTGAGGAAGACGAACACCGGGTCGTTGAGCACGTAGCCCTGGGCGCGGCCGTCCGAGACCAGCTGGGCGACGCCCTTGTAGGCGGCGAGGCCGGCCAGGGTGGCGATGGTCGGGTTGACCCGGCCGTAGATGATGACGACGCCGTTGAACAGGCCGATGCCGGCGCCGATGGCGAGCGCGGCGCCGATGCCGAGGTAGGGGTTGGCACCGGTGGAGGTGAAGACCATGGCGCTGGTGACGGAGGCCAGGCCGGCCTGGGAGCCGACCGAGATGTCGAGGCCGCCGCAGATGATCACGACGGTCTGGACGACGGCCAGCAGGCCGGAGATGGTGGCGGCCTCCGCGATGACCTGGATGTTGTCCCAGCCGACGAAGTTGGAGTTGAGCGAGCCGAACAGGGCGACGACGGCGACGAGGGCGCCGATCAGGCTGAGGTTCTGGCCGCCGATCGCGGCGAGCAGGGCGCGCGGGCCGCCGCGGTGACCGGCCTGGGGCGCGGCTTCCGGCTGCCGGGTGCTGGGGTCCGTGGTGGTGGTCATCGGGGGTCTCCGGTGGGGGCGTGGGCGGCGGTGCTGTCGGCGAGGTCGTCGGCCATGGCGAGGGCGAGGATGGCCTCTTCCGTCGCCTGGTCACGGCTCAGCTCGCCGGTCGTGCGGCCGTTCTGCATCACCACGACCCGGTCGGCGAGGCCGAGGACTTCGGGCAGTTCGGAGGAGATGACCAGGACGGCGGTGCCCTCGCGGGCGAGGTCGGCGACGATCTGGTAGATCTCGGCCTTGGCGCCGATGTCGACGCCGCGGGTGGGCTCGTCGAGGATCAGCAGGTCGGGCTTGCGGGCGAGCCAGCGGGCGAGGACGACCTTCTGCTGGTTGCCGCCGGACAGGGTGCGGACCTCGGCCTCGATGGAGGGGGCGCGCACCCGCAGCCGGTCGGCGTACTCCTGGGCGAGGGCCTTCTCCTGGCGGTGCTTCACGAAGCGCCGGCGGCTGAGCCGGCGCAGGCTGACCAGCGAGGTGTTGTCGCGGATCGTGCGCTGCAGGAACAGTGCCTGGGCCTTGCGCTCCTCGGGGGCGAGGCCGATGCCGGCGGCGATGGCGGCGCGCGGGTCCTTCAGTCGCACGACCTCGCCGTTGAGGGCGACCGTTCCGGAGCGGATCGGGGCGTCGCCGGCCAGGGCGAGGGCGAGTTCGGAGCGTCCGGCGCCGATCAGGCCGGCCAGGGCGACGACCTCGCCGGCCCGGACCGTCAGGCTGACCCCGTGCACGTCGTCGGTGGTGAGGTCCCGGACGTCCAGGACGACGCGGTCGGTGGCGACCTGCTGGCGGACGAAGAGGGAGGAGAGGTCCCGGCCGACCATCAGCCGGACCAGCTCGCTCTCGTCGGTGTCGGCGGCCTCGACCACCCCGGCGACCTGGCCGTCGCGCAGGACCGCGATGCGGTCGGCGAGCCGGAAGATCTCCTTCATCCGGTGGGAGACGTAGACGACCGCGATGCCCTCGTCGCGCAGCCGCCCGATCAGGGCGAACAGCGCCTCGACCTCGTGCTCGGAGAGCGAGGAGGTCGGTTCGTCGAAGGCGATCGCCCGCGGCGGGACGGCGCCGGTCAGGGCGCGCATGATCTCGACCAACTGGCGCTGGGCCGCGGTGAGTTCGGAGCCGAGCAGATCGGGGTCGAGGACCTTGTCGAAGCCGAGGCGCGCCAGGTCCGCGGTGATCCGGCGGCGCAGCTCGGCGCGGTCCAGCCGGCGCAGCCCGGTGCGGGGCAGCGAGCCGGCGTAGACGTTCTCGGCGACCGGGACGTGCGGGATGATCTCGGGTTCCTGCGGGATGATCCGGATCCCGGCGCGGCGGGCGTCCTGCGGGGAGTGCAGGTCGACGCCCTCGCCGTCGAGCAGGACGCGCCCCTCGGTGGGGAGGTGGTCGCCGGTCAGGATGCGCAGCAGGGTGGACTTCCCGGCGCCGTTCTCGCCCATCAGGGCGGTGACCCGGCCGGGCGGGAAGGTGAGGGAGACGTCCTTCAGCGCCTGGACGGAGCCGAAGCGCTTGGACACGCCCTCGGCGCTCAGGCCGGGGGAGCCGCTCGGCGGCGGGAGGGGGGACGGTGCGGGTGTGGTCATCGGGGCCTCGCTGGCAGTGCGGTGCGTACGGTCTGGGGAGCCGGGCGTACGGTCTCCGGGCGCGGCGCGGCGGTCGCGCGTACGGGTCTCCGGGAGCGGCGCCGGTGCGGCGGGTCGGTGCCCGTCCGCCGCACCGGCGGCTCGACGCGGCGTCAGCTGCAGGACACGCCCGCGGACTGCCAGGTGGCGGCGTCGACCATCTTGGTCGGGGCGAAGGCCTCCTTCGGGAAGTCCTTGCCGTTCTTGAGCTTGTCGACCATGGTCTGCACCGACAGGGCGCCGACGTCCTTGCCGTTGATGAACAGGGCGGCCTTCATGCCCGACGGCTTGCCGGAGGCCCAGTCCTTGCACGCCAGGTAGGCGCCCAGGCCGACGCCGTCGATGTCGTTCGGGCTGATCCCGGCGTTCTGCAGGGCGGTGACGGCGCCCTGCACGTTCTCGTCGTTGCAGCCCCACGTCACCCAGTGCTTGACGCCGGGGTTGGCGGTGATGGTGGCGGCGACCTTGTCCTGCGCGCCGGTGGGGGTGTTGTCGGTCGCGACGTCGATCAGCTGCACGCCCGGCACGGCCTGGTCGAAGGCGGCCTTGGCGGCCTTCACGCGGTCGCCGCAGACGGTGACGTCCTGCTTCCAGGCGGAGATGATCCGGGTGTCGCCCGCGTTCCAGCCGGCCTTGGTGAACTCCTCGGCGGCGCGCTGGCCGACCTGCTGGCCCATCTGCTGCCCGGAGAACCCGATCCGGGGCACCAGGTCGGTCGCCGCGCACTGCGCCGGGGCCGGGCCGCTCGCGCAGACCTGGTCGTCGGAGGTGAGCAGCGCGGCCTTGGCGTCCCGGGCCGTCTGGACGACCTGCGGGCCGACCGCCGGGTCCGGCACCACGATGATCAGGCCGTTGCTCTTCTGCGCGATCGCGGCCTGCACCTCGCCGACCGTCTTGTTCGCGTCGTTGCCGAGGTTCACCACCTTCAGGTCGGCGCCCAGCTCGGCGGCCTTGGCCTTGGCACCGGCGGCCTCGTCCACGAAGTACTGCTGGTCACCCTGCTTCTGCAGGTAGGTGATCGAGACCTTGCCGGACACCGGCGCGACCGGGGCGTCCGCGCTGTTGGAGGACGTCTGCCCGGTGGAGCAGGCGGCCAGGCCGAAGGAGGTGACCAGGCTGAGTGCGGCGACGGAGGCGAGGCGGGCACGGTGGGAGAGGTGCATGGTGGGGGCTCCTGAGGGTGTGGGACCGACCGGTGAGAAGCAACAGAACCGATCAGAAAGCATCGCAATCAAACGCGATGGATCAAAAGAAAGCGCCTGACCTTGAGGTGAGTCAAGCTCACGTTTCCCGTTCGGAGCTATTGAGACCGTCTCGTTATGCCGCCGTGCTCCCGGCTTGGCCAAGGGTCGCTCGGAGTCGCTGGATCGCGTGTCATCTCCCGGATCGAGGCAGGTCGCCGGTGTGTTCGAGGGAACTTACCGGTTGGTAGGTTGTCGTCCTGGACAGCTTCGAGCAAAGCCGGATCGGCGTCAATGGCAGGTGGCAGGGTCATGACGGTGGTGGGCGGGCGGACCCGCCCGGCGGTGCGGATCGATCGTCGGCTTCCTGCCATGCTGCCCAGCTGCGTTGTATTTCATTCGAAGTTGTTGATTGTTGTTGAAAGCTGGGTCTACTGTCCTCCCCGGCGGTCGGCATGCACCCGCCAGTGCCCGTCCCGGCAGTCCGTCCGCGACGCCGGTCCTGGTGCCCCCCATCCCCTGCCGACCCGGCCAGAGGAGCAGGAGAGCAGTCGAATGAGCACACCACCCCACCCGTTCCGCCGGGGCGTCACCGCCCTGGCGGCCCTCGCACTCGGCGTCGCCACCGCCGTCGCGGCCGCGCCGGCCGCGGTGGCCGCGCCGGCCCCCGCGACCCAGTCCGTGACCCTGGACGGCTCCTCGCCGGGCCGGGCCTACGACGGCCTCGGCGCGATCAGCGGCGGCGGCGCCACCTCGCGCCTGCTGGTCGACTACCCCGAACCCCAGCGCAGCCAGGTGCTGGACTACCTGTTCAAGCCCGGCTACGGCGCCGCGCTGCAGACGCTGAAGGTGGAGATCGGCGGCGACGCCAACTCCTCCGACGGCCCCGAGCCGTCCCACATGCGCACCGCCACCGAAGTCGACTGCAACCGCGGGTACGAGTGGTGGCTCATGGAGCAGGCCAAGGCCCGCAACCCCAAGATCACCTTCTACGGTCTGGAGTGGGCCGCGCCGGGCTGGCTCAACGGCGGCGTCTGGTCCCAGGACAACATCGACTACCTGGAGTCCTGGCTCGGCTGCGCCCAGCAGCACGGGCTGACCGTCGGCTACCTCGGCGGCTGGAACGAGCGCGGCTACGACAAGGCCTGGTTCGAGAAGCTGCGCGCCGACCTGGACGCCCACGGCCGCCAGGGCGTCACCCTGGTCGCCTCCGACAGCGACGACGAGCACTGGTCGATCGCCGCGGACATGGCGGCCGACCCCGCCTTCGCCAAGGCCGTCGGCGTCATCGGCCTGCACGGCACCTGCTGGCACTCGACCCCGGTCTACACCGCCTGCCCCGGCAGCGACACCGCGACCGGGCTGGGCAAGCGGCTCTGGGCCTCCGAGGACGACAACGACAGCTACGGCGCCGACCCGGCCGCCCTGGCCCGCAACGTCAACCGCGAGTACCTCGACGCCCGGATCACGTCCGACATCAAGTGGGCGCTGGTCAGCTCCTGGCCCTCGGAGCTGCCGTACGCGGGCGCCGGGCTGATGGCCGCCGACCAGCCCTGGTCCGGCAACTACACGGTGGGCCGCGACATCTGGGTGATGGCGCACACCACCCAGTTCGCCAAGCCGGGCTGGCAGTACCTGGACGCCTCCAGCGGCTACCTGGCCGGCGCCGGCGCCAACGGCGACCCGCACAGCGGCAGCTACGTGACGCTCAAGTCCGGCCGGGACTACAGCACGGTCATCGAGTCCACCGACGCCACCGCCGCGCAGACCGTCAACGTCAAGGTCGCCGGCGGGCTGTCCACCGGCCGGGTGCACGTCTGGGCCACCGACATGAACTCCACCGACCCGTCGCGGTGGTTCGTCCACACCCAGGACGTCACGCCCAAGGGCGGTTCGTACTCCCTCACCGTGCAGCCCGGCTACGTCTACACCGTGACCACCACCACCGGCCAGGGCAAGGGCACCGCCACCCCGCCGGCCGCCGCCACGATGCCGCTGCCCTACCAGGCCGACCTCGGCGGCTACTCCGCCAAGGCCACCGCCCGCTACTTCCACGACTGGGCCGGCGCCTTCGAGACCGCGCCCTGCCCCGCCGGGGCGACCACCCCGATGTGCCTGCGCCAGGTCATCACCCGGGCGCCCATCCCGTGGCACGACGACATGAACTACACCCCGCTCACGCTGATGGGGGACCCGTCCTGGGCCCACTACCAGGCGAGCACCGACGTCGTCCTCGAACAGGCCGGCACCTCCGCCGAACTGGCCGGCCGCATCGACCACGTCGACCACGACCGCTCCGGCTACCACCTGAAGATCGACGACACCGGCGCCTGGAGCCTGTACACCGAGAACCGCTCCGGCACCGACACCGTGCTGGCGAGCGGCAGCTACCCCGGTGCCGGGGCGGGCAGCTGGCACAACCTCACGCTCGCCGTACAGGGGCAGAGCATCACCGCGTCCATCGACCGCACCCAGGTCGCCTCGGTCGCCGACGCGAGCCACGGCATCGGGCAGATCGGCCTGGGCGTCGGCGGCTTCCAGCACGCCGACTTCGCCAACACCACCGTGACGCCACTGGCCGGCCCGGCCGTCCACACCGTGACCAGCGCCAACAGTGGCAAGTGCCTGGACGTGACGGGTGCCTCGACCGTCGACGGCGCCCAGGTCGTCCAGTGGGCCTGCGGGGCCGGCAAGGCCAACCAGCAGTGGACCCTCGTCCCGGTCGCCGGATCCGGCACCGTCCAGCTGGTGTCGGCCAACAGCGGCAAGTGCCTGGACGTCACCGCGGCCTCCACGGCCGACGGCGCCGAGGTCGTCCAGTGGGCCTGCGGGGCCGGCAAGGCCAACCAGCAGTGGACCCTCGTCCCGGCCACCGGCTCCCGCGTGCAGCTGGTGTCGGCCAACAGCGGCAAGTGCCTGGACGTCACCGGCGCCTCCACCGCCGACGGCGCCCAGGTCGTCCAGTGGACCTGCGGCACCGGCCGCGCCAACCAGGAGTGGACCGTCTCCTAGCCGGACCAGCTCCTGCCCCCGAACGCCGGGTCGGGCACCCCGAGCGGGTGTCCGACCCGGAGCAGCACCGTCCCCCCCACCCCTCCCCACCCAGGAGACGCCCATGGGCCGTCCACACCTGTCATCGACCTGGCGCGCCGCGCTGAGCGCGGCGCTCGTCCTCGCCGGCGCGCTGGGAGGCCTGACCGCGCCGTCGGCCGCCCAGGCCGCCACCCCCACCGCCATCACCCCCACCGCCGTCACCATCGACGGCACCAAGCCGGGCCTCACCTTCGACGGGGTCGGCGCGATCTCCGGCGGCGGCGGCAACTCCCGCCTGCTGGTGGACTACCCGGAGCCCCAGCGCAGCCGCCTGCTGGACTACCTGTTCAAGCCCGGCTACGGCGCCTCGCTGCAGGTGCTGAAGCTGGAGATCGGCGGCGACACCAACTCCACCGACGGCGCCGAGACCAGCATCGAGCACACCCGGGGCACCATCGACTGCAACCAGGGCTACGAGTGGTGGCTGGCCGAACAGGCCAAGGCCCGCAACCCCGACATCAAGTTCTACGGCCTCGCCTGGGGCGCCCCCGGCTGGATCGGCAACACCGGCAACGGCGGCAACTTCTGGTCCCAGGACAGCGTCGACTACCTGATGGACTGGATGGGCTGCGCCACCCAGCACCACCTGAACGTCTCCTACCTCGGCGGCTGGAACGAGCGTGGCTACGACAAGGCCTGGTACGAGAACCTCAAGAGCACGCTGGTCGCCCGCGGCTACGGCGCCACCAAGGTCGTCGCCGCCGACGACACCTGGGGCGTCGCCGACGCGATGGCCGGCGACCCGGCGTTCAAGAACGCCGTCGACATCGTCGGCGTGCACTACCCCTGCGGGTACATGAGCTCCTTCACCGAGTGCCCCAGCACGGCGAACGCCCAGGCGCTCGGCAAGCCGCTGTGGGCGAGCGAGAACGGCTCCCAGGACGCCGACGGCGGCGCCCCGGCGGTGGCGCGCGGCATCAACCGCGGCTACCTCGACGGCAAGATGACGTCGTTCCTCAACTGGCCGGTCATCGCCGCGCTCTACCCGGACCTGTTCTTCTCCACCGACGGCATGTCGATCGCCAACCAGCCGTGGTCCGGCAACTACAGCATCGGCAAGACGACCTGGGTCACCGCGCACACCACCCAGTTCGCCAAGCCGGGCTGGCACTACATCGACTCCGCGAGCGGCTACCTCGGCGGCGCCCGCGCCAACGGCAGCTACGTCACGCTGAAGGGCGCGAACAACCGCGACTACAGCACCGTGATCGAGACCCTGGACGCCACCGCCGCCCAGACCGCGAGCTTCACCGTCACCGGTGGCCTGTCCACCGGCAAGGTCCACGTCTGGTCCACCGACCTCGACTCCACCGACTCCGCGAACTGGTTCGTCCACCAGCAGGACGTCACCCCGGCCAAGGGCACGTACACCCTCACCCTGCAGCCCGGCCGGGTCTACACCGTGACCACCACCACCGGCCAGGGCAAGGGCACCGCCACCCCGCCGGCCGCCGCGCCGATGAAGCTGCCCTACGCGGACGGCTTCGACACCCCGGCCACGACCACCTCGCCGAAGTACTTCACGGACATGAACGGCGCCTTCCAGACCGTGGCCTGCGGCGGCGGCCGCACCGGCACCTGCCTGCGCCAGATGGCCCCGACCACGCCGATCCGCTGGACGGACGAGCCGTACAACGCGCCGTACACGATGATGGGCGACGGCAGCTGGTCCAACTACACCGTCACCGCCGACACGATGTTCGAGCAGTCGAGCACCGTCGAGCTCCTCGGCCGGGTCAACCAGCAGGGCCGCAACAACAACGGCCTGAACGCCTACCACCTGCGGGTGAGCGACACCGGCGCCTGGTCCATCGACAAGAGCGATACCAGCTGGCACTTCACCACCCTCGCGAGCGGCACCACCACCGCCCTCGGCACCGGCCGCTGGCACACCGTCGCGCTCACCCTGGACAACGCGACCCTCACCGCGAGCATCGACGGCACCGCCGTGGGCTCCGCGACCGACGCGAGCTACACCAACGGCCGGGCCGGCCTCGGCGTGACGGGCTACCAGACCGACCAGTTCGACAACTTCGCCCTCACCCCCGGCACCCCGACCACCCACACCGGCCCGATCGCCTCCGCCCTGCCCGGCACCTGTGCCCGCCCCGCCGCCGGCACCAGCGGCGCCGCCGTGCAGCTCTGGGCCTGCGACGGCAGCGCCGAGCAGGTGTGGACCCGCACCAACGACACCCTCACCCACAACGGCAAGTGCCTCGACGTGACCGGTGCCGCCACCGCCAACGGCAGCCCGGTCGAGCTGTGGGACTGCACCGGCGGCGCCAACCAGCAGTGGACGCCCCAGCCGGACGGCACCCTGAAGAGCGTCCAGTCCGGCCGTTGCCTCGACGACCCGGCGGCGGCCACCGCCGACGGCACCCCGCTGGAGATCTGGGACTGCAACGGCGGTGCCAACCAGCGCTGGACCCTGCCGTAGCCCCCGGCCGGTCCTGATCCCACGAACTGCCCGGTCCCGAACGGAAACCCCGTTCGTGGCCGGGCAGTTCGGTCGTACCCTGCCGGTCCGGGCGGTCGCCCGTCGACGTGTCCGGATCGCGTCGCGCGCTCGAAGTTGTCTGGTCAAGTTTGGTCGGCGTTCTTCCGCCGGACAGCGCCGACCGGTACTTATGTCCCGCTCATGGCGAACAGCCATGGCCCCCACCCTCACACGGGACGAGGTACCCCCATGCGACTGCGCAAGAGCACCATCGGCGGGCTGCTCGCCGCCCTCCCCCTGGTCGGCGCCCTGGTCGTCGTCACCCCCGCCACCGCCGGGGCCACGGGCAGCAGCGGCAACCTGATCGTCAACGGCGACGCCGAGGCCGGCGGCTACTGCACCGGCGACTGGAGCGCCGCCAGCACCGTCCCCGGCTGGACCGTCCAGGCCGGCGGCATCGACGCCATGTGCCACTCGGTCGCGTCCTTCGGCCTGCCGACCGACGGCCGGACGCCCGGCAAGGCCTTCTTCGGGCCGGGCAACTTCGGCGACGGCTCGATGGCGCAGACCGTCGACGTCTCCTCGGCCGCCACGGCGATCGACGGCGGCGGTGTGCACTTCAACCTCTCCGGCTGGCTGGGCGGCTGGACCGTCAACAGCGGCTACGTCGCCGTCAGCGTGCACTTCCAGGACGCCGCCGGCCGCCCGCTCGGCGCCACCGCCAATCTGCCGACCGTCTCCGCGACCGACCGCGGCCTGAGCACCAAGTTCCTCTCCCGCAGCACCACCGGAGCCGTCCCGACCGGGACCAGGTCGATCCAGGTCGAGGCACAGTTCCTCTCCACCTCCAGCGAGACCGGCTACCTGGACAACCTCTCGCTCACCCTCGACACCCCGGTCACCCCGCCCGCGCCGCTCACCCCGCCCGCGTCCGCCGTACCGGGCTACGACCACGTGTTCGTCGTCATGATGGAGAACACCGACTACAGCCAGATCATGAACGACCCGGCGGACACGCCGTTCATGCACAGCCTGATGTCCCAGGGCGCCACCCTCACCGACTCCCACGGCGTCTACCACCCCAGCGACGAGAACTACCTCGCCATCGCGGGCGGCGACACCTACGCCAAGGGGGCCACCTACTTCCCCAACATCAACTCCCCCCAGCGCAACCTCGGCGACACCATCGAGGAGGCCGGCAAGGCCTGGAAGGCCTACGAGCAGGGCATGGGCACCCCCTGCAACACCGGCAAGAGCAGCAACAGCTACTACGAGCCCGACGACGCGCCGTTCATCAACTACACCGACATCAGCGGCAACCCGGCCCGCTGCGCGGCGCACCTCTTCGACACCACGCAGCTCACCACCGACCTGCAGTCCGCGGCCACCACGCCGAACTTCTCCTGGATCGCCGCCGACGACTACTACGACGGCGAGGCCTCCGGCAACGGCAGCGCCACCAGCCTGAAGGTGCAGGACGGCTGGCTGCAGCAGACCCTCGCCCCGGTGCTCGCCTCCCCGGCCTGGACCCAGCAGCGCTCGCTGCTGCTGCTCACCTGGGACGAGAGCCACGCCGAGGCCTACAACCACCTCGCCACCGTCGTCGTCGGCTCGCAGGGCACCGTCCCGGCCGGAACCAGCAGCCCGCTGCACTACGACCACTACAGCGTCGGCCGCACCATCGACGCGGCCCTCGGCCTGCCCGGCCTGACCGCCAACGACACGTACGCGACGCCGCTCAACGCCGCCTTCGCGCCGTCCCGGGCGACCACGCCGACGCTGACCGGCGACCTCAATGCGGTGGCCAACGGCGGCAACGTCACCCTGCGCTACGGCCTGCCGAACGCCTCCCAGGCCGGTGCGAAGAACTGGATCGGCTTCTACCCGGCGGGCGTGACCCCCGGCTCGCGGTCCTCGCTGACCTGGTCCTACACGCCGAACCAGAGCGGCGCGGTCACCTTCTCCACGGGCAAGCTGGGCGGCGCCGGCGCGTACGACGCGTACTTCATGGCCAACGACGGCTACTCGGTGCTGGCCGGCCCCTTCCGGCTGACCGTCGGCTGACGCGACGTCGTCCCCGGTGTGGCGGGTCCTCGTCGGGCCCGCCACACCGGGCGGACCGGGCGACGAGGCCGTGCCCGGCCCGGCCCCGGTGGCCGGGTCGCGGGATGCTCAGGCCGCGGGGAGGCCGAACCGGGCGCGGTGCGAGGCGGGGACGAGGTCGGCGTACTCCGGGTGCTTGGTGATCCAGCCGCGGATGAAGGGGCAGTAGGGCAGGACGGAGAGCTTCTGCTCGCGTGCCGTGTCCAGGGCGGTGCGCGCCAGCTTGCCGCCCAGGCCGCGTCCCTCGAAGCGGGGGTCGATCTCGGTGTGGATGAAGGCGATCTCGTCGCCGGAGCGGTGGTACTCGGCGAAGCCGGCGAGTTCACCGTTGTCGTGGATCTCGAACCGCGACTTCTCGGCGTTGTCGACGACGGACTGCTCCATGGTTCCTCCTCCGGTGGCGCGGCCCGGGGCGGGCCGACGAGGAAGACTATAGTTGAAGAATCAACATTCGTCATCAGTGATCGTCGGCCCTGTGGTCCGGGTCGCCGCCTCGTCGGGCGCTCATGTGCGCAACCTGCGCGATCCGTGCTCGATTCTGATTGTTGTTGCCGAGACCTTGTCAGGAATGAGCAGGGCGCCGTACAAATGATCCGGCTGAGGCACTGTCAGCCACCGCCCTGACCCCGAGATTCCGTGAGGTCGAAGCGTGTCAACTGCCTTCCCCCGGTGGCTCCGCGCCGCCGTCGCCTGCTGCACGACGCTCGCCGCGGTGTCCGCGGCGACGCTCATGGCCCAGCCCGCGGCAGCCGCGGAGCCCTCCCCGCCAGGCGCCGTCGCCGACTACCCCAACTACGCCCCCACGCCGCCCATGGGCTGGAACGACTGGTCGTACTACCAGTGCGGGATCGACGAGAAGACGATCCTCGGCAACGCCCAGGCCCTGGTCACCACCGGGCTGGCGAAGAAGGGGTACGACACCGTCACCATCGACGACTGCTGGATGTCCCATCAGCGCGACGCCCAGGGCAACCTGGTCGCCGACCCGCAGCTGTTCCCGCACGGGATGGCCTACCTCGGCCGCCAAATCCACGACCTCGGGCTGAAGTTCGGCATCTACGAGGACGCCGGGACGACCACCTGCGGCGGCTACCCCGGCTCCCTCGACCACTGGCAGCAGGACGCCGACCTGTTCGCGTCCTGGGGTGTCGACTACGTCAAACTCGACGGCTGCAACGTCCCCACCAAGCCCGGTGAGACCGAGGAGCAGAGCTACCGCGACACCTACACCGCGATGAGCCGGGCGCTGCTCGACACCCACCGCCCGATGGTCTTCTCGATCTCCGCGCCCGCCTACTTCCAGGGTACCCCGAACTGGGACTCCGTGATCCGCTGGTCCGCGCCGCTCGGCAACCTGTGGCGGGAGGGCGCGGACATCGCGCTCGGCCAGGAGAGCGGCCGCGCCAAGTGGGCGTCGATCGCCTACAACTACGGCTACAACGTCGGCCTGGCCGACCTGCAGCGACCGGGGCGGTGGAACGACCCCGACTTCCTGCTCGCCGGCGACTCCGGGCTCAGCCAGGACGAGATCCAGAGCCAGGTCTCGCTGTGGGCCATGATGGCCGCGCCGCTGATCTCCAGCACCGACCTCACCCGGCTCTCCCCGGCCGCGCTGGACGTGCTCGGCAACCGCGACGTCATCGCGGTGGACCAGGACCGGCTCGGTGTCCAGGGGCGCGTCGTCCAGCGCGGGGCCGGCTACGACGTGCTGAGCAAGCCGCTGGCCGGCGGGGACCGCGCCGTCGCGCTCTTCAACTCCTCCGACACCGCGCAGACCATCACCACGACCGCCGCCCAGGCCGGCCTGCCCGCCGCCGCCGGCTACCGGCTCGACGACCTGGTCGGCAAGCAGGCCACCGGTACGACCGGCGTGATCTCCGCGAACGTCCCGCCGCACGCCACGGTGCTCTACCGGGTCCACCCCGGCGCGGTCCGCAACCTGGCGCCCGCGACCACCATCACCTGGCGCGACGTCAGCACCGCCCAGGAGCCCGGGACGTACCGGGTCACCCTGGCCGATCACGGCTCCGTCGCGCTGAACGACACCCGGCTGAAGATCAGCGCCCCCGCCGGCTGGAGCGTCACCCCGGCGACCGTCACGCTGCCGCGCATCGCGCCGGGCGAGGCCGCGTCGGCCACCGTGACGTTGCGCGCTCCCCAGGGCACACCCGGCACCACGGTCACGGCGGTCACCGCCACAGCGAGCTACCGGGCGCGGCCGACCGCGGTCGACACGGTCAGCGGTCAGCAGACCATCGTGCAGACCGTGCCCTACCCCTCGCTCGCGGCCGCGTTCGACAACGTCGGCGCGACCTCCGAGAGCGACACCGCCCCCGGCAACTTCGACGGCAGCGGGGACAGCTACTCGACCCAGGCCCTGGCCGCGGCCGGCGCCACCCCGGGCGCCACGATCGACGCCAACGGGCTCGGCTTCACCTGGCCGTCCGCGGCCCCCGGCACCAACGACAACGTGTCGGCCGCCGGACAGGAGATCACCCTCGGCGGCCAGGGCCAGGCGCTGGGCTTCCTCGGAGCCGAGGCGGGCTTCGCCTCCGGCACGGTCACCGTCACCTACACCGACGGCACCACCAGCACCGGCCAACTCGGCTTCCCCAACTGGTGCTGCACCCCGACCGACGCCTACGGCGCGAAGCCGGCGCTCACCATGGACCACCGCAACACGCCCACCGGCCCGGCCAACTACGGCATCAGCTACGGCGTCTTCACCAACACCGTCCCGCTGACGCCCGGCAAGACCGTCCGCACCGTCCGGCTGCCCGACGCCCCCACGATCCACGTGTTCGCGCTGGCCGTCCAGCCGTGATCCACGCCGCCCGGCCCGCGGAGGCAGCCCCGCGGGCCGGGCAGCACACCGTGCCCGACGCCGCCCGCCCCGTCCGGCCGCCCCGACGGCTGTCGGCCCGGGTCGCTCACCTTTCGGGGCGGGGGACCCGGGCCGACTGCGGGTGTTCGGCGGGATGCTCCTACGGACGTCAGAACGCGACGATGCCTTCGCCGCCGATGCCGCCGGGGACGGTCTGCGAGCCGATCGGCGTGAGTGAGCCGTCGTCGTTGATCGCGAACTCGTCGAGGATGCCGTTGACGCCGGTCTGGACGTACAGGAAGTGCCCGTTCGAGGAGACCGCGGCGTCGACGGTGCCGGGGTCGGTGGGCGTGTTGCCCAGAACCGTCAGCCGGCGGCCGCGGTCGGCGGTGCGCAGGCCGGTGAGGGTGGAGCTGCCCGCGTTGGAGGCGTAGAGCAGGTCGCGGACGGCGACGATCCAGCAGGTGGCGGCCTGGTTCGTGGCCGCGAACGCCTCCTGCGTCGCGGTGCCGTCGTGGTGGACCGTGAAGGTGGCGACGGCGTTGGTGCCGGCCTCGGTCAGGAACAGGCCGTGCCGGCCGTTGGGGACGAACGCGAACGGCACCGCCCCGGGCAGGCTCGTGGTCACCGGGGTGGCGGCGGGGGAGCCGGAGCGGTCGAGGTTGAAGACCAGGAGGCTGCTGCCGTTCGCCTTGGTGGTCACCACGAGCTGCGAGCCCTCGCCGGTGAAGCCGACCTGCCCCGGGGTGTTGGTGAACTGGGGTGTGGCGTTCGGGTCGAGCCCCAGCGGACGGTTCCGGTCGGCCTGAGCCTCCAGGCGGCCGCGGTGGACGGTGTAGCCCTGGATCGAGCCGCCGTTCAGCGCGTTGAGGACGTAGACGGTGTCGTCGTGCACCGCGACGCTCACCGGGAAGCGGCCGCCCGAGCCGACCACCTGCCGCAGCTCCAGGCGGTCGCCGTCCACGGAGAACACGGAGACGGTGTCGCTCCCGGCGTTCACCGCGTACAGCAGGGCGTGGTCCGGGTCGTAGGTGAGCGAGCCCTGGGAGGCGAGGTGGTCGGCGACCGATCCGTCCAGGACGCCGCCGAGGCCGTGGGTGTCGTATGTCCCGGCCTGGGTGAGCTGCCCGTCGTCGGCCCTCCGGTAGGCGATGACCTGATTGCCCGCCGGGTCGTCGGTCTGGACGAACACCGCGTGGTGCCCGCCGCGCTGGTGTCCTCCGCCGCCGTGCGTCGCGGCGGACACGGACGGGGCGCCCGCGGCCGCCGCCGCGAGCGCGGTCGCGACGGCGACGGCGAGCCGAGTGATCTTCTGCATGGGGTTCTGCCTTCCAGGGTTCCGGGATCGACCCCGGCCGGGCCGTGGCGCCCTGGCCGGAAGTCGGAGCGACGGGGGCGAGGGTGTGTGGCGGGCGAGAAGGCTCGCCACATCGCCCCGGGACACGGTATGTGACGTTTTGTCCGAAACCGCTGAAGGTGACGGGTCGAGAGCCGGGGTGCCCGCGGGCGTACTCACGTGAGGGCGCTCCGAACGAGTCCGGCGGTGCACGTGTCGCTCGGGGGCGCGTGCGCCGGGGTGCAGGACAGTGGGAGGACGACGGCGCCGAGGGACAGTGGGCAGGGATGGGATTCCGGGTCGGATGCGGCGGGAGCACGGGGTGTCATGAGTGACACCGCCTGGACCGGTGCGGCGGTGGCCGGTGTCGTGGCCGTGTACGCGCTCGGGTCGGCGCGGCTGGCGCGGTCGCCGGTGTCCGCCGCGATGGTGTTCGTCGGCTGCGGGATCCTGATCGGGCCGGTCGGCCTCGACCTGGTGAGCCTGGCGCACGACGCCGGGCCGTTGCTCGCGCTGCTGGAGGCCGCCCTCACCCTGGTGCTGTTCACCGACGCCACGTCGGTGCGCCTCGGGGATCTGCGCACCGGCGGAGCGCTGCCCGGCCGGCTGCTCGGGATCGGGCTGCTGCTCAGCATCGGGGCGGGCTGGTTGCTGGCCTGGCCGCTCCTGCCGGGGCTGACGGCATGGGAGCTGGCACTCGTCGGTGCGATCCTCGCGCCCACGGACGCCGCGCTCGGCGCGAGCGCCATCTCCGACCCCCGGGTTCCGCGACTGGTCCGTCAGACGCTGAACGTGGAGAGCGGACTGAACGACGGCATGGTGCTGCCCTTCTTCGTCCTGTTCCTGGCCGGCGTTCCGGGGACCTCCTACGCGGAGGAGGGCGTGGCCGGGACGTTCTGGCGCGCGCTCCTGCTCAGCACCGCGCTCGGCCTGGTCCTCGGCTGGGCCGGCGGCCGGCTCCTGCGGTGGGCGGCGGCGCGCGGCTGGGTGACGGCCGAGTGGCGCCAGATCCACGTCCTCGCGGTGGCCGTCGCCCCGTACGCGCTGGCCGTGGTCACGCACGGGAGCGGCTTCATCGCCGCGTGGGTGGCCGGTCTCGCGTTCGCGCAGGCGTCGGGGGCGGGCGCGTCCGCCGCAGCCGACGAGCCCGGCGCGCCCGCCGGAGCCGACGGGCGCACGACCGACCTGGCGGAGTACCTGGGCGGCCTGCTGGCCGTGCTGAGCCTGTTGTTCTTCGGCGCGGTGCTGCTCGGCCCGGCGCTGGAGCACCTCAGCTGGCGGATCGTCGGCTACGCCGTGCTCAGCCTCACCGTGGTCCGGATGGTGCCGGTGGCCCTCGCTCTCCTCGGCAGCGGTCTGCGGCCGCCCACGGTGGCGTACATCGGCTGGTTCGGGCCGCGCGGCCTGGCCTCGATCGTGCTCGGGCTGCTGGTCGCCGAGGAGCACATCACCGCGGTGGCGACGATCGGGCGGGTGGTCGCGGTCACCGTCGGCCTGAGCGTGCTGCTCCACGGCGTGTCCGCGGTGTGGGCGGCCGGCCGGTACGGCGGGTGGTACCGGCGTGCCGCCGGCGCACTGCCGGGGTTGCGGGAGAGCGCGAGCGTACCGGCCGTGCGACGGCGTCGCAGGATCACCCTCGTTCACCGGTCGGACAGCTGAGCCGCAACCGTTTCACCGTTCCGTCGCGCCACCTCGTTCCGGGCGGGCCGCGGTGGAGAACTCCCGTCGTCACAGGTCACAGGGCATATCGTCAACTCCTTTGCACCCGTGGGCAGTCAGCCGTCCGGCGGGTCCGATTCCGAAAGCCGAGCACAAGATGCACACATCCCCTTCTTCGGGCGGCCCTGATGCTCTAGATTGACCGTGCTTCGCGAGTTTGGGCACGAGTGGACAAATGGTGATCTACGGGCCCGGCCCTGCGGACGGCCAGCCGCCGTGCCCCGGCGCCGGTCGTGGGGGTGATCGAGTTTCTTTGAGCCCGAGAGGGCGCTTGGCGTGCCGGGAGCAACCGTCGACGGGTTCCCGCGCGCATCGAGGGGCCGGCAGGACGTACGGGTCCGCTGCCGTTGCCGCCCGGGTGGGATGTTCACGTAGCACTGCAACGAACCGGTGTGCCATGTCCGGGAGGCGGGGGCCTCCCCGAGGAGGGAACAGCGCGGCGCGGGAGGCGGTGCCTCCCGGGGGAGGAACAGTGCGGGAGGCGCGGGTGCCTCCCGGGGGGAGGAACCGTGTGGAGCGAACACGTCGAACCCACTGGTGACTTGGAAAACGCTGTGGAGGAGGGGGAGTTAGCCGACTCGTTTCTGCCGGGGCGGGGGCGTCCGGGGAGCGGGGCGATCAAGCGGCCCGCGCGCCACTGGGAGCAGCGGTACCGCCGGACCGTGATCATCAGCGACACCGTGGCCACCGCCTTCGTCGTGGCGGCGATCGGCGGCTTCTTCGGGGTCAGGGACGCGGCCAACTGGCACGAGAAGTGGGGGATCCTGGCCTTCGGCACCGAACTGCTGGTGCTGGGCGCGCTGATGGTGACCCGCTCGTGGGCTCCGGCCGTGCTCGGCCAGGGCGCCGAGGAGTTCCGCCGGCTCGGACGCTCGCTGTTCACGGCGGCCGTCGTCCTGGCGCTCGGCGGGATCGCCCTCAGCTCGCACAACATCAGGCTCTGGATCTTCGTCGCGATCCCGGCGATCACGCTCGTCACCATGACCGAGCGGTACCTGCTGCGGCTGCGGCTGCACAAGCAGCGCAACGCAGGGCTGTGCCTGCGCCCGGTGCTCGCTGCCGGGAGCGTGGCCACCGTGCGCGACCTGATCGCCCGGACCCGCAAGTTCCCGCACCTCGGCTGGCGGGTGGAGGCGGTGTGCACACCGGACGGTCTCGGGCCCGACGGTGACCGACTGGACGGCGTGCCGGTCGTCGGCCGGCTGACGGACGTCGCCAACCACGTCCGCCGCGACGGCTACCGCGTCGTGGCGATCACGCCGGACCCGCACTGGTCGCCGGACCGGCTGCAGCGGCTGGCCTGGAACCTCGAAGGCAGCGATGCCGAGATGGTCGTGGCCCCCGTGCTGATGGAGGTGGCCGGCCCGCGGCTGCACGTCGACGCGGTGCTCGGGATCCCGATGCTGAGGGTCAGCATGCCGACCTTCACCGGGGGGCGCCGGGTGGTCAAGGAGGTCGTCGACCGGCTGGGCGCCGCGGTCCTGCTGGTCCTGCTCGCGCCGCTGATGCTGTCCGTCGGGCTGCTCGTGCTGGCGGACAGCCGGGGCGGGGCGCTCTACCGTCAGCACCGGGTCGGCAAGGACGGCCGCGAGTTCACCATCGTCAAGTTCCGCACCATGGTCGTCGGCGCCGACCGGGCCCGGGCCGGGCTGACCGACCGCAACGAGGGCGCCGGCCTGCTGTTCAAGCTCCGCCGGGACCCGCGGGTGACCAGGGTGGGAGGGGTGCTGCGCCGGTACTCGCTCGACGAGCTCCCGCAGCTCGTCAACGTGCTCACCGGCTCGATGTCGCTCGTCGGTCCGCGGCCCCCGCTGCCGGAGGAGTCCGCGGCGTACGGGCCGGACATCCGGCGGCGGCTGCTCGTCAAGCCCGGGCTCACCGGGCTGTGGCAGATCAGCGGTCGCAGTGACCTGCCGTGGGAGGAGGCGGTGCGGCTGGACCTGCGGTACGTGGAGGACTGGTCGCTCGCCCTGGACACGGTGATCTTGTGGAAGACGCTGCGTGCGGTGCTCCAGGGGCAGGGGGCCTACTGATGGGTGGGGGGCGTCGTCCGGACGGCGCGCGGACGGCAGGCCGCAAGGGCCTGCCCGAGGGGAGGAACGGGTCATGAGGATCAGCGTCCTGGGGCTCGGCTACGTGGGCTGCGTGTCGGCCGCGTGCCTGGCCAGCCTGGGTCACGAGGTCATCGGGGTGGACGTGAACCAGGTGAAGGTCGACCTGGTCAACGAGGGAAAGGCCCCGGTCGTCGAGGAGCGGATCGGCGAGCTCATCGCCGAGGTCGTGCGGACCGGGGCGTTGCGCGCGACCGCCGACGTCCGCGAGGCGATCACGGGCAGCGAGGTGTCGCTGGTCTGCGTGGGCACGCCGTCGGAGCCCAACGGCAGCCTGTGCACCGCCTACCTGGAGCGGGTCACCGAGCAGATCGGTGCCGCGGTGGCCGAGCGGGGCGGGCGGCAGACCGTCGTGTTCCGCAGCACCATGCTCCCGGGCACCTGCCTGAACCTGCTGGTCCCGATCCTGGAGAAGTACGCCGGCGGCACGGCCGGGGTGGACTTCGGGGTCGCCGTCAACCCGGAGTTCCTGCGCGAGGGCACGAGCGTGCGGGACTTCTTCGACCCGCCCAAGACCGTCATCGGCGAGCTCGACCCGGCGAGCGGCGACGTGGTCGCGGCGCTGTACGAGGGGCTGCCCGGCGAGGTGTTCCGGGTGCCGGTCCCGACGGCCGAGGCGATCAAGTACGCGGACAACGCGTTCCACGGCCTCAAGATCGGCTTCGCGAACGAGCTGGGCGCGGTGTGCCGGGCGCTCGGGGTGGACTCGCACCAGGTGATCGACGTCTTCCTGGCCGACCGCAAACTGAACGTCAGCCCCGCCTACCTGCGGCCCGGCTTCGCCTTCGGCGGCTCCTGCCTGCCCAAGGACCTGCGCAGCCTGGTCCACGCGGCGCAGCGGGCCGACGTCTCGGTGCCCATCCTCGCCCACGTGCTGCCCTCCAACGCCGAACACCTGCAGCGCGCGGTGGAGTTGGTCGAGCGCACCGGCAAACGCCGGGTGGGCCTGTTCGGCCTGTCCTTCAAGCCCGGCACCGACGACCTCCGCGAGAGCCCGCTGGTCGAGCTGGCGGAGCGGCTCTTCGGCAAGGGCTACGACCTGCGGATCTACGACCCCAACGTGAACCTCTCCCGGCTGCTCGGCGCGAACCGCGACTACATCGAGACCCGGCTGCCGCACCTCGCGCAGCTGCTCGCGGAGTCCGTCGACGAGGTGCTCGAACACGCCGAGGTGTGCGTGGTCGGCACCAGGGAGCCGGCCGTGCTGTCGGCGCTGCCCCATGAGGGCGGCCCGGAGATCGTCGACCTCATCCGCCTTCCCGACGCCGACGTGCGCCGGACCGAACCGGGGTACACGGGCCTTGCTTGGTGACACATCGTTCAGTGACACGTCGTCCGGTGACGCGGCCGGCGGCGACGGGCCGGCCCGTCGTGCGCTGGTCCTGGTGGAGAACCTGTCGGTGCCGTTCGACCGGCGGGTGTGGCAGGAGTGCACGACGCTGCGCGACGCCGGTTGGGAGGTGCACGTCGTCTGTCCGCGCGGGACCAAGCGGGACACCGAGCCGGAAGCGGTGATCGACGGGGTGCGGATCCACCGCTACCCGCTGCGCGCGGCCACCGGCGGGCCGGCCGGCTACCTGCGGGAGTACGGATCGGCGTTGTGGCACACCGCCCGGCTGGCCCGCAGGGTCGGCCCGGTCGACGTGGTCCACATCTGCAATCCGCCGGACCTGCTGTTCCTGCCGGCCCTGCTGCTGAAGCGGCGCGGGGCGCGGATCGTCTTCGACCAGCACGACCTGGTGCCCGAGCTGTACCTCTCCCGGTTCGACCGCGGCGCGGACCTGCTCCACCGTGCCGTGTGCGCGCTGGAACGGCGGACCTACCGGGCCGCGGACGTCGTGCTCTCCACGAACGAGAGCTACCGGGACGTCGCGCTGCGCCGCGGCGGCCGGCGGTCGGAGGACGTCTTCGTGGTGCGCAGCGCGCCCGACACCGAGCGGTTCCGGCCGGTGCCGCCCGAGCCGGAGCTGAAGCACGGCAAACCCCATCTGCTGTGCTACCTCGGTGTGATGGGCCCGCAGGACGGCGTCGACTACGCCTTGCGGGCCCTCGCGAAGCTGCGCGACGAGCAGGGGCGGACCGACTGGCACGCGGTGTTCGTCGGCGGCGGCGACACCTTCGACGCGATGGTGGAGCTGTCCCGGCGGCTCGGACTCTCGGACCAGGTGCAGTTCACCGGGCGCGTGCCGGACGCCGACCTGGTGCGCTACCTGTCCACCGCCGACGTCTGTCTCTCCCCGGACCCGCGCAACCCGCTCAACGACGTGTCGACCATGAACAAGGTCCTGGAGTACATGGTGATGGGCCGGCCGATCGTCTCGTTCGACCTCCGGGAGGCGCGGGTCTCCGCCGGTGACGCCGCCGTCTACGCGCCCGCGAACGACGAGGCCGAGTTCGCCCGGCTCATCGCGCTGCTGCTGGACGATCCGGAGGAGCGGGCCCGGATGGGCAAGATCGGCCAGGAGCGGATCAACGGGCCGCTCGCCTGGCGGAACTCCCAGCGGTCGCTACTCGCCGCCTACGCCGCCGCCTGCCGTGGTCAGGCGCCGGTGTCGGCGGGCAGCCCGAACCGGGCAGGGAGAAGGCCCCGCCGTTGAGCGATGAAACGATACGTCTGGTCACGATCGGTCGGATCCTGCGTCGGCGCTGGCGGCTCCTCGCCGTCCTCGCCGTGCTGGGTGCGCTCGTCGGCTACGGCGCCTCCTTCCTGTTCCCGCCGCGCTTCACGACGTCGGCGTCGGTCCTGCTGCCCGGAGCGTGGCAGGAGCGCGAGCTGCTGACCCAGGCGGAGATCGCGACCAGTTCGGTGGTGGTCGACCGCGCGGCCGCCGCACTCGGCTGGAGCGGCGTCACCGGCACCGAGCTGCAGGACCGGGTGAGCGCCACGGCCGCCGACGGGAACATCATCAAGATCTCGGGTACGGCCGAGACCCCGGAGCGCGCCCAGCAACTCTCCGACCAGGTCGCCCAGCAGTTCGTCACCTTCGCCGCGCGGATCGCGGGCGACAGCACCGACCCGGCGGCGTCCCAGCCCGAGGCGCTGCGGCAGATGGTGGTACAGGCCAGCCGGCGCATCACCGACCTGGCCGACGCGGCCGATCCGGCGCAGACCGTGGAGAGCGTGCAGACCCGCACCGAACTCGCCAAGCTGCGCACCGCGCTGCAGGACGCCGTCAAGAAGCTGGACCAGGTCGACCCGGCCGCGAACCGGGCCAACATGGTCGTCATGGGGCCGGCCGCCCGGCCGACCGGCGAGGCACCGCCGACGCGGATGCAGCTCGTCGTCGCCGGGGCGGTGCTGTCCTTCCTGCTCGCGGTCATCGGCCACCTCACCGCCGCACGGATGAGCCGCCGACCGCGCACCGAGCCCGAGATCGCCGCGGCGCTGGGCGCGGTGGTCCTCGGAACCGTCGACGTACCCGGTGAGCGGCCCGCGCGGCGGCCGGCGGGCGGTGGCCCGCAGGCCCGGTTCCGCCGGCTGCTGGGCGTCGACACCCGGTGGGACGTACCGACCCCGCAGGCCTCCGGCGACGAGGCCGGCCGACAGGTCCGCTACCGGCGGGTGTGCGCCCGCCTCCGGGACCGGCTCCCCGCCGCCCAGCGGCTGCTGGTCCTCGTCCCGGACGGCGACGACACGGCCCGCCGGGCCGCCGACCGGCTCGTCGCCGAGGCCGGGGGCGATCCGCTGCTGCGGGTGGTGGGGGTCTCGGTGTCCCGGCCGCTGGTGCCGGACCGTGACGACGAGTCCGGTGCCCTGCTCGTGCTCAGCGCGGGCAGCTGGACGGCGGGGGAGCTCGCCGGCATCGCCGAGGCGTGTGCGGACGCCAGGTACAAGGTCGTCGGCACGGTCGTCGCCGGCACGGTCCGGGCCCGTCCGGCGCGGGGGGCCGGCCGTACGCCAGAGGGGGCCGGCCGTACGCCGGAGAGCGCCGAGCCCGTGCTCGCGCCCCCGGCCGCCGTCGGCGACGAGGCGATGAGGGGTACGGGGTGACGACGAGCACGACGTCGGAGTCGCCGACCGCCACCCCGCTGCTGGACCTGCAGGCGCTGGTGGTCGCGGTGCGCAGGCGGCGCCGCCTCTGGTGCGCCATGGCGCTGCTCGGGCTGCTCGCCGGCGCGGCGGCGGCGGTACTGATGCCGGCGCCGCCGAGTGCGGTGGCCAAGGTGCTGGTCGCGCACCAGGCGGACCAGCCGAACGACCCCGGAACGCTGATCCGCACCGACGTCGCCCTGCTGCAGACCACGGGGATCGCCGGCCAGGCACTGAAGGCCCTCGGCTCCTCGGAGAAGCCGGAGGACTTCATGCAGGACTACGGGGGCATCGGCCTGACCAACAACCTGCTGCAGATCACCGCGAAGGGGAGCAGCGACGCGGAGGCGGTGGCCCGGGCCAAGGCACTCGCCGAGACCTTCGTCGCGGACCACGTGCGGCGGATCCAGGAGGCCGCGGACGCCGAGGCCAAGGGGCTGCTCGACCAGCGCGACCGGCTGCAGGACCAACTCGCCCAGGTCAACAAGGCGATCGGCGACGCGACGCCGCAGAGCGGGCCGAAGGCGTCGGCGAACCTGGAGTCGCTCTTCGCCAGCCGGGCCGAACTCACCTCGCGGATCACCGACTTCGGCCAGCGCGCCGCCGAGGCGAGCGTCGGCACGCCCCGGCTGATCGCCGGCACGCAGATCGTGGACACCCCGCGCGCGGAGCGGCACTCGCTGCCGAAGACCGCCGTCACCGACGCCGCGGTCGGGCTCGTCCTCGGGCTCGTCCTGGGGCTCGCGGTGTCCGCGGTCGGCGTGGTGGTGGCGGACCGCCCCGTGCTGCGCCGGGAGATCGCGGCGAACCTCGGTGCCTCGGTCATCGCGGAGCTGCGCGGCCTGCCCCGCCGCCGGGCCCGACGATGGCAGGGCCGCCGGGCCAGGGCGGCCCGGACCCGGCTCACCGCGACCCTGGCCCGCACCGTGCGCGACGGCGCGGAACCGGTGTCACTGCTGGAACTGGGCTGCGCGCGCAGCACGAGCGTGATCGCCCTGGACCTCGCGGGGGCACTGGGGGAGGAGGGGCCGGTGGTCGTGGTCGACGGCCTGCCCGGCTCCCGGCTCGCCAAGCGCCGCGCCGCGCCGGGGGAGCCGACCGTGGTCGCCGACGGGACGGCCGAGGCCGAGCCGGCCCAGGGGCGCCGGATCGGCGTCGGCTCGGTGGCGCCCGGCACGGCGTGGACCGACTTGCGCCACCTCGGCACCCGGACCGTGCTCGTGGTGCGTGCCGGCCACGGCAGCGCCGCCTGGCTGCACACCGTGGCGCGACAACTCGCGGACCAGCACATACCGGTGATCGGTGTGGTGCTGATCGACCCCGACCCGCGGGACCGGACCGACGGAACGCTCTGGGACGGGCCGCACACCGCGCCGCGCGGCCGCAACGAGCGGCCCGCCCGGCAGATCGGGACGGGGCGGCGGCGGACGGAGCGACTACCGATGTGGACCGCCATGGTCCCGGACAGCGACCAGGAGGCGAGGTAGGACATGTGCGGCATCGCAGGAACGTACCGGTGGCCGGACGGGAAGGCCGTGACCGACCTTCTCACCGACACCCTCGCCCACCGAGGGCCGGACGGGGCGGGCCGGTACAGCCACCCCGTCGGTGACGGCGAGGTGCACCTCGGGCACCGCCGACTCGCCATCATCGACCTGTCCGAGACCGGCGCCCAGCCGATGGTCTCGGGCGGACTCGTCCTGACGTACAACGGCGAGCTGTACAACGCGCCCGAGCTGCGCGCCGAACTGTCGGCCGCCGGGGTGCGCTTCCGCGGGACCTCCGACACCGAGGTGCTGCTGGAGGCCTGGCGGCGCTGGGGCACGGACTGCCTGCCCCGGCTGCGCGGCATGTTCGCGTTCGGGATCTTCGACGAGCGGACCGGCGAGCTGGTCCTCGCCCGCGACCAGCTCGGCATCAAACCGCTCTTCCTGCTCCGGCGCGGCGAGGGCCTGGTGTTCGCCTCCGAGCTCAAGGCGCTGGCCGCCGCCACCGGCGGGTCGCTGCAGGTGGACCACGCGGCTCTGGTCGCCTCACTGCTCTACTACTGGGTGCCGGACTCGCGGTGCGCGTTCCGCGAGGCGGAGAAGCTGCCGCCGGGCAGCTGGCTCCGGTGCCGGCCCGACGGCCGGGTGGAGCGCGGCCGGTTCTGGCACCTGCGGGACGTCGCCGCCGAGGGCCGGGAGCGGGCCCGCAGCGGCGAGCTGCCGGACATCGCCGCGATCGTCGAGGAGTCGACCCGGCGTCACCTCCTCTCCGACGTCCCCGTGGCGACCTTCCTCTCCGGCGGGCTGGACTCCAGCTACCTGACCGCACTGGCGGCCCGCGACCACCCCGGGATCTCCGCCTACACGATCGGGTTCCGCGCCGAGGACGCCAGGTTCGAGGCGATGCCGGACGACCTCCGCTACGCCCGGCAGGTGGCCGAGCGGTTCGGCGTCGACCTGCACGAGATCGAGATCGCCCCGAACGTGCTCGACCTGCTGCCGAAGATGACGTACCACCTGGACGAGCCGATCGGCGACCCCGCCGCGATCAACACGTTCCTGATCTGCTCGGCCGCCCGGGAGGCCGGGGTCAAGGTGCTGCTCTCGGGGATGGGCGCCGACGAGCTGTTCGCCGGCTACCGCAAGCACCTGGCCAACCTGATCGCGCTGCGCTACCAGCGCGTCCCGCGGCCCCTGCGGCGCGGCCTGTCCGCGGCGGTGGACCGGCTGCCGGTGGCCTCGGCCCGCCGCGGGTACCGGTCGGTGCGGTTCGCCAAGCGGTTCCTCTCCTTCGCCGACCTGCCGGAGGAGACCGCGTTCCGGCGCAGCTACACCATGTACGACCGGGACGAACTGCTCGCCCTGGTCGATCCGGACCTGGCCGGGACGGTCCAGGACGTGCTGACCGAGCACGCGGACGTCTACCGGGACAACGAGCTCGACGACTTCGTCAACCGGATGTGCCTCGGCGACGCCCGGATGTTCCTGCCGGGCCTGAACCTCGCCTACACGGACCGGTCCAGCATGGCCGCGTCGACCGAGGTACGGGTGCCGTACGTGGACGTCGAGGTGGTCAGGGCGGCGTTCGCCGTGCCCGGCGACCGGAAGATCGTCGGACGACAGGGCAAGGCCGTCCTCAAGGAGGCGGCCACCTCGATCCTGCCCCGGGAGATCGTGTACCGGCCCAAGGGCCTGTTCAGCGCCCCGCTGCGGGCCTGGATGAGCCGGGACCTGGCCCCGCTGGTGCGCGAGGTGGTCAACGACGGCGAGCTCGTCCGCTCCGGGTTCCTGCGCCGCGACGCGCTGGCGCGGCTCGTCGCCGAGGACGCCGCCGGGCAGCGGGACTTCTCCAAGCACCTGTGGCACGTGCTGACCCTGGAGTACTGGTACCGCAGTGCGACCTCCGGGGCCGACCACAGCGCTCGTCCGACGGCGTAGAGCTCATTTCAAGGCTGAGAACTTAGGGGACTTCGGTGAAACAGGTCGTGCAGAACTACAAGAGCGGCGAGCTGGCGGTGCTCGACGTGCCGGCGCCGGGGTGCAAGCCGGGCGGGGTGCTGGTCCGCACCGCCTACTCGCTGATCTCCACCGGGACCGAGCTCATGAAGGTGTCCGAGGCCGGCATGTCGATGCTGGGCAAGGCCCGCTCCCGGCCGGACCAGGTGGCCAAGGTCATGCAGAGCGTGGCCACCAACGGACTGCCCGCCACCTACCGCAAGGTGATGGGCAAGCTGGACTCCTACACGCCGCTGGGCTACTCGCTGTGCGGGGTGGTCGAGCAGGTCGGCGCCGGGATCGACGACGTGAAGGTCGGCGACCTCGTGGCCTGCGCCGGCAACGAGCACGCGCTGCACGCCGAGCTGAACTGGGTGCCGAAGAACCTCTACACCCCGGTGCCGGACGGCCTCGCGCCGCGGCACGCGGCCTTCGGCACCGTCGGGTCGATCGCGCTGCAGGGCGTCCGCCAGGGCGAGCCGCAGCTCGGCGAGGTGGCGCTGGTGATCGGCCTCGGGCTGATCGGGCAGCTGGTGGTGCAGCTCCTGGCCGCGGCGGGCGTCCGCGTCGTCGGCGCCGACCCGGACCCCTCGCGCTGCGAGCTGGCCGAGCGCCTGGGCGCGGCGGCCTGCGGCGACCCGGGCTCGGCGGCCGTGGAGAACGCCGTCGCGGAGCTGACGGACGGCCACGGCGTGGACCAGGTGTACCTGGCGGCCGGCGGCGGCAGCAACCAGCCCGTGGAGCTGGCCGCGCACCTGGCCCGGGACCGCGGCCGGGTCGTCGACATCGGCAAGTGCCGCCTGGACCTGCCGTGGAACGCGTACTACGAGAAGGAGCTGGACGTCCGCTTCTCGCGCTCCTACGGCCCCGGGCGCTACGACCCGGAGTACGAGTTGGAGGGGCGCGACTACCCGATCGGGTACGTGCGCTGGACGGAGCGGCGCAACCTGGCCTGCTTCATCGACCTGATGGCCCGCGGCCGCGTCGACGTCGACCCGCTGATCTCCCACGTCGCCGACTTCGAGGACGCCGTGGAGACGTACCGGCGCCTCAAGGACGGCGAACTGAGGGCCGTCACCGCGCTGTTCCGCTACGCCCCGGCGGAATCGGAGCCGCCGGCGAAGGCCGAGGCCCCGAAGCTGGAGATCCCTGCCGTCAGGCTCCCCGCCGCGCGGACGGCCGCGGCCCGCCCGGCCCACGCCCCGGTGCGGCTGGCATTCGTCGGCGCGGGCAACTACGCGTCCTCCATGCTGCTGCCGCACCTGGCCCAGCGCGAGGGCGTGGCACTGTCCGCCGTCGTCACCACCACGTCCCTGTCCGCGGCCAACGCCCGGCGCAAGTTCGGCTTCGCCCGGGCGACCACCGACCTGGACGCCGTCCTCGGGGACTCCTCGATCGACGCCGTCTTCGTGGTCACCCGGCACAGCTCGCACGCCTCCCTGACCCGCAAGGCGCTGCTGGCCGGCAAGGCCGTCTTCGTGGAGAAGCCGCTCGCCCTGACCGAGGACGAACTCGCCTCCGTGCTCGCCACGGTGGAGGAGTCCGGCAACGACCGCCTCCAAGTCGGGTTCAACCGCCGCTTCGCCCCGCTGCTGCGCGAGGCCAGGGCCCGCCTCGGCGCCCGTACGGGCCCGGCCAGCCTGCGCTACCTCGTCAACGCGGGTCGCCTCCAGCACGGCAGCTGGTACCTCCAGCAGGGCACCGAGGGCTCGCGCTTCGAGGGCGAGGGCGGCCACTTCATCGACACCGCGAGCTGGCTGCTCGGCGCGGACCCGGTCTCGGTGTACGCCGTCGCCCCGTCCGGCAACGAGGACCTCCAGATCGTGCTGGGCTACCCCGACGGCTCCACCGCCACCATCAGCTACGTCACCTCCGGGGCGCCCGGCTTCCCCAAGGAGACGCTGGACCTGCTCGCCGACGGCAAGGTGCTCAAGCTCGACGACTTCGTCCGCGCCTCGGTGTACTTCGAGAACAGCACGGCCGGCCGCAAGCGGTGGGTCAGCTCGCGGCTGCCCAAGGCCCGGGACAAGGGCCAGTCCAACGAGCTGGCCTCGTTCGTCAAGGCCGTGCGCACCGGCGGGCCGATGCCGGTGCCGCTGGAGTCCCTGGTCGCCACCACGGCGGCCACCCTCGCGGTGCAGGCCAGCCTGGGCGCCGGCGCCCCGGTGGCCCTGGCGAGGTCGCTGTGACCATGAGCGCGGGCTGGTACCTGCGGCGCCTGTCCGCGATGGGGCCGCAGGAGGTCGCCGGCCGGGTGGGCGACACGCTGCGCCGGCGCCGGTGGGGCAACGAGACCCCGCCGGCGGGCCCGGCCGTCAGCGGCGCCCGGTTCACCGCCGTGCTGCCCGCCGGGGCGGTCGAGGCGGTGCCCGCCGAGGCTGCCAAGCGGCTGGTCGCCGCGGCGGACCGGCTGATGGACGGCCGCGCCGAGTTCTTCGGCGTGGAGCGCGAGGACATGGCCGACCCGGACTGGTGGTTCGACCCGAAGACCGGCCGCCGGGCCACCGCCGGCTACGCCTTCGACGTGCCCTACCGGGACGAGGACGCCGTCGGCGACATCAAGCAGATCTGGGAGCCCTCCCGGCACCAGTACCTGACGGTGCTCGCCGCCGCGTACGCCGTCACCGGCAACGAGCGCTACGCCGAGCGCGTCGCCGACCACCTGCGCTCCTGGTGGAAGGTCAACCCTCCGCTGGAGGGCGTGCACTGGGTCAGCGGCATCGAGCTGGGCATCCGGCTGCTGTCCTGGGTGTGGGTGCGCCGGCTGCTGGACGGCTGGTCGGGCGCGGCC
This sequence comes from Kitasatospora sp. NPDC097691, assembly GCF_040302665.1. Classification (NCBI taxonomy): domain Bacteria; kingdom Bacillati; phylum Actinomycetota; class Actinomycetes; order Kitasatosporales; family Streptomycetaceae; genus Kitasatospora; species Kitasatospora sp. NPDC097691. Next base: position 33,765 of record NZ_JBEORY010000045.1, read on the forward strand.
GCGCTGTTCGAGGCCAACCCGACGGCGCTGCACCAGATCTGGCACCACCAGCGCTGGCTGGCGGCCTTCCCCAGCCGGGGCTCCTCCGCGAACAACCACGTCATCGCCGAGGCCGCCGGGCAGTTCGCCGCCGCCTGCGCCTTCGACTGGTTCCCCGAGTCGGAGCGATGGCGCGCGGAGGCGCTGCGCTCGCTGGACCGGCACCTGCGCGCCAACACCTTCCTGTCCGGCCTCAACCGGGAGCTGGCCAGCGAGTACCACGGGCTCGTCCTGGAGCTCGGCCTGGCCGCGGTCGCCGAGGCGGACGCCGCCGGGGTGCCCGTCCCCGCGACGGTCCGTCTGGTGCTGCTGCGCATGACCGACGCCCTGGCCGCCGTGGTCGACAACCGGCTGCGGCCCCCGCGCCAGGGCGACGCGGACGACGGGCACGGCCTGGTCGTGGACGGCGCGGGCACCGACCGCTGGGCCTCGCTGCTCGCCACCGGCGGCGCCGTGTTCGGCCGCCTGCCCTGGTGGCCGGAGGTGGCGGCCGGCGACGTCCGCACCCCGCTGCTGGCCGCGCTGCTGAAGCCGTACGGGGCGGGCGTGGCCCGCCCGGCGAGCCGGCCCGTCCACCTGGCCGACGCCGGGATGACCATCCTGCGCGACGAGGAGGACCGGATCTGGTGCCGCTGCGACGGCGGTCCGCACGGGTTCCTGTCCATCGCCGCGCACGCCCACGCCGACGCGCTGTCTCTGGAAGTCCGGCAGGACGGGGTCGACGTGCTCGCCGACCCGGGGACGTTCTGCTACCACGGGCAGCCCGAGTGGCGGCGGTACTTCCGCTCGACCCTCGGCCACAACACCCTGGAACTGGACGGCGGCGACCAGTCCGGCTCCGGCGGCCCGTTCCTGTGGACCCGCCAGGCCCGCAGCCGCGTCCTGGTCGCGGACCCGGCCGGCGGGGGCGTGGCCCGCTGGTGCGCCGAACACGACGGGTACCGGCCCTCCGTGCACCGCCGCCGGGTCGAGCTGACCGCCGCGAGCCGGGAGCTGCGGGTGGTCGACGAGGTGAGCGGCCCGCGCCGGCCCGTCCGGCTGGCCTTCCACCTCGGCCCGGCGATCACCGCGGACCTGACCGGGAACCGGGCGGTGCTCAGCTGGACCCGCGACGGCGAGGACCGCTCCGCGGAGCTGGACCTCGCCGGGCAGCTGTCCTGGCGGGCGCACCGCGGCGAGAGCGACCCGCCGCTGGGCTGGTACTCCGCCGGCTTCGGACGCAAGGAGCCCGCCACCACGCTGGTCGGCACCGGCTTCGCCGACGGCGCACAGGGGTTCACCACCGTCCTCAGGTTCCGCGGCCAGGGGGGCGCGTGAGGATCACGAGGCGGCCGGACCGGGGGGCGTCGGCACCGCGACGCACGGCGGCATCGGCGGCGGTGCTGACACTGGCCCTGCTGGCGGCGACCGGCTGTACGAGCTCGTCGGACGCCCCGGCGAAGCCGACCGGGACGTCGACCGCGTCCGTGGCCGTGGCCCGGGTGTGCGCCGGGCCCGCGGCCGGCCCGGCGACGGCGCCGGCGGGCGCGGTGACGGTCGACCCCGCGGTGGTCGGCGACCTGGCCGCGAAGACCAGGAGCAGCCCCCCGAACACCACGTTCTGGCTCGGCCCGGGGACGCACCGGCTCGCGGCGGACCGGTACGCCCAGGTCGTCCCCAAGGAGGGGGACAGCTACCTCGGCGCGCCGGGCGCGGTGCTCGACGGCGGGAAGACCAGCCAGTACGCGTTCGGCGGCGCCGCCGGCAACGTCACCATCCGCTACCTGACCGTGCAGGGCTTCGTCGCGCCGCAGAACGAGGGCGTGGTCAACCACGACTCGGCCGACGGGTGGGTGATCGAGCACGCGACGATCCAGAACAACTCCGGCGCCGGGCTGATGGCCGGCGCCCACCAGCGCGTCCGCGCCAGCTGCCTGCGCGGCAACGGGCAGTACGGCATGAACGCGTACAAGACCGGCGGCCCCGTCAGCGACCTGGTGGTGGAGGGCAACGAGATCACCGGGAACGACACCGACGAGTGGGAACGGCGGCAGCCGGGCTGCGGCTGCACCGGAGGCGTCAAGTTCTGGGCCGTCAACGGCGCCGACGTACGCGGCAACTGGGTGCACGACAACCGCGGCACCGGGCTGTGGGCGGACACCAACAACAACGACTTCCGCATCGAGGACAACGTGCTGGAGTCCAACGACGGTGCCGCGCTGATCTACGAGACCAGCTACAACGCGGTCATCCGGAACAACACGATCCGGCGCAACGACTGGGTCGAGGGCCGCAAGTACGCCGACCGCGGCGACAACTTCCCGGTCGCGACCGTCTACCTGTCCGAGTCCGGCGGCGAACCGCGGATCCCGGCCCGCACGGACAAGATCGAGATCGACCGGAACGTGCTGGAGGACAACTGGTCCGGCATCACCCTGTGGGAGAACGCCGACCGGTTCTGCAACAGCCCGGCCAACACCTCGTCCGGTGACTGCACCCTGCTGGTGAAGAACACCGCCAGCTGCGCACAGCCGGGCATCGCCGGCGCACCGCTCTACGCCGACTGCCGGTGGAAGACCCAGCGGGTGGACATCCACGACAACCGCTTCGTCCTGGACCCGTCCGTCGTCGGCTGCACGACGGGCTGCGGCCGGATGGCGGTGCTGGCCAACTACGGCACCTACCCGGACTGGTCGCCGTACAAGGGCGAACCGGTGGCCGAGGCGATCACCGGCAAGCAGCAGAACCACTGGCACGACAACGCCTACGTCGGACCGTGGAGCTTCGTCGCCCACGACCCGAGCCGGACGCTCGACTCCGCACAGTGGCAGGGCGCGCCGTACCAGCAGGACACCGGCAGCACCTTCCGGCCGCGGGCGGGTGGTTGAGATGGGCCGGAACCGGATGTGCGCCGGGCCGCCGGGCCCACCGGACACCGACGGCACCGCGGGAGCGCGGCCCCACGCCGAACCGCGCCCGGCCGGCACCCCGAGGACCGTCGGGACGGTCTGGGGGCTGCTGGTCCTCAACACGCTCGGCTCCGCCGGGGCGAAGACCATCGTCCCGCTGCCCCGCTCCCTCATCCAGATGGCCACCATGGGGGCGCTGGTCACCGCGTTCGCACTGGCGCTCGCCCTCAACCTCCGGCTGCGCATCCGCACCAGCGCCTACCTGTTCCTGCTCACCCTGATGCTGGTGCTGAGCGTGATCTCCAGCGCGCACCTGGAGTCCGGGTTCGGGGCGCTGTTCCGCTGCTTCCGGCTGGCCCTCTTCGTCGGCACGCTGTGGCTGCTCAGCCGCTGGTGGGACGGCCCGCTGTTCGTCCGGCACCACATCCGGACGTACTTCGCGGTGCTCGCGTCGGTGGCCGCCGGCCTAGTCGTCTCACCCGGCGCGGCCATGCCCGACCTCTACGGCGGGCGGCTGGTCGGCGCGCTGTGGCCGCTCACCCCGCCGCAGATCGGCCAGTACGCCGCGGTGATCATCGGGCTCACCGTGCTGCTCCTGCTGGGCCGCCGGACCACCGGGGCGAGCGCGGCGACCGTCATCGTGCCGTCCCTCGTCCTGCTCGCGCTGACCCACACCCGGACGGCCACTGTCGCCCTGCTCATCGGGCTGGTGCTGGCGGTCGGCTCGCTCGTCCTGACCAGCGCCGCCGCCCGCCGGTTCTTCACCTGGGCGGTGCTGAGCGCCACCGTGGCCGCGGTGGGGCTGAGCTCCCTGCTGCAGGCGTGGTTCCTGCGCGGACAGAGCCAGGAGAACTTCTCCAACCTCACCGGCCGGGCCAAGGTCTGGGACGCCCTGCTGGCGGCGCCCCGCACGACCACGGAACAGCTGTTCGGCGTGGGCCTGGGCGACAAGTCGTTCGGCGGGCTGCCGATCGACAACAGCTGGCTGGCCGTCTACAACGAGCAGGGACTGGCCGGCGTCACCGTCGTGGCGGCGATCATCATCGTGCTGGGCGGCGTCGCGCTGCTGCGGCCGCCGTCGCTGTCCAGGGCCTGCGCGATCTTCCTGATCAGCTACTGCGCGATCGCGTCGTACACCGAGGCCGGGCTGGGCGACGCCTCGCCGTACCTGCTGCACCTGACCGTGGCCGCCGCGCTGCTGGCGGCACCGGCCGCGGCCGCCCACGGCCCGACGGCCGGAGCCCTGACGGCCGGAGCCCTGACGTCCGGAGCCCTGACGTCCGGAGCCCTGACGTCCGGAGCTCTGACGTCCGGAGCCCTGACGTCCGGAGCGATGCCCGGAGCCCCGGTGCCCGGAGTCACGACGCCCAAAGTCACGGTGCCCGGAGCTTCGGCGCCCGGAGCCGCCCGACGACGCACACCGCCATGGGCCCACGGAACGGAGGGAACCTGAGGATGCACGTCCTCGTGGTGCACAACCGCTACGCCTCGGCGCAGCCGAGCGGGGAGAACAAGGTCGTCGACCAGGAGGTGGCCCTGCTGCGCGAGGCCGGCCACCGGGTCGAGCTGTTCGAGCGGCGCAGCGACGACATCGCCGCCCGGTCCCTGCCGGGCAAGGTCGCCGTGCCGCTGCTGGTGCCGTGGAACCCGGCGGTCCGCGCCGAGCTCGCGGCCCGGCTGCGCACCGAGCGGCCGGACGTGGTGCACGTCCACAACGTCTTCCCGCTGCTGTCGCCCGCCGTGCTGGCCGCCTGCGCCGACGCCGGCGTGCCCGCCGTGGCCACGCTGCACAACTACACCCAGGTCTGCCCGCCGGGCACGCTGCAGCGGGACGGCCGGCCGTGCACCGAGTGCGTCGGGAGGTCACCGCTGCCCGCCGTCCGGCACGGCTGCTACCGCAACTCCCGCCTGGCGACGGTGCCGCTCGCGGTCAGCCTGGCGGTCAACCGGCGGCGGTGGTGGTCCGGTGTGGAGCGGTTCTTCTGCATCTCCGCGGCGCAGCGCGACGTCCTGGTGCGGGCCGGCCTGCCGGCCGGGCGGCTGGCGGTGAAGCACAACTTCGTGCCCGAGCCCGGCATGTGCCGGACCGGCGCCGGCGAGCACCTGCTCTACCTCGGCCGGCTCGCGGAGGCCAAGGGCGTGCGGCTGCTGATGGCCGCGTGGGACGGGATCGCCGCGGCCGGCGGGGTGGGCGTGCCGCTCGTGGTCGCCGGGGCGGGCCCGCTGGGGCGGGAGGTGACCGCCTGGGCGGCGGGCCGGGACGACGTGCGGTACGTCGGCCTGTACGACCGGGACCAGTGCCGGCAGGCCGTCGCGCGGTCGGTCGCCGTGGTGGCGCCCTCGACGTGGCTGGAGGCGTTCGGCCTGGTGGCCGTGGAGGCGATGGCGGCCGGAGTCCCGGCCGTCGCCGCCGGTCACGGCGCCTTCGCCGAACTCGTCGAGGACGGGGTGACCGGGCTGCTGCACCGGCCCGGTGACGCGGCCTCGCTCGCGTCCTGCATCCGCCGGATCACGGCCGAGCCGGACCGCAACCAGGAGATGGGCCGGGCGGCCCGGCGCCGGTACGAGCAGGGCTTCAGCCCGGCCGTCGGGCTGGAGCGCCTGGTGGAGGGGTACCGCACCGCGATCGCGGCGCGGTCCGGCGGCGCGGACGGCGCGCCGCCGGCAGGGAACGGAAACGCTGGCTCGCGCCGGGGCACCCGCGCGAGCAGGGATGGGGGCAGGACATGACACGATGCCGACTCTGCGGCTCGACGGCGTTGGGGAGCGTCGTCGACCTGGGGGCGACCCCGCCGTGCGAGAGCTTCCTCGCCGCGGACGAACTGGACCGGCCGGAGCCGGCGTACCCGCTGCACCTGCGGGTCTGCACCGACTGCTGGCTGGCGCAGATCCCGCCGCTGATCACCCCGGAGGAGACGTTCACCCAGTACGCGTACTTCTCCTCCTACTCGACCTCCTGGGTGGAGCACGCCCGCACGTTCGTCGACGGTGCCGTCCAGCGGCTGGGCCTGGGCCCCGACGCCTTCGTGGTCGAGGTCGCGAGCAACGACGGGTACCTGCTCAGGCACGTGGTGGACCGGGGGATCCGCTGCCTCGGCATCGAGCCGTCGGTGAACGTCGGCGCCGCGGCGCGGGACGCGGGCGTGCCCACGCTCACGGCGTTCCTGGACCAGGCCGCCGGCTCGGCCGTCCGGGCCGAACACGGCCCGGCGGACCTGGTCGTCGCCAACAACGTGTACGCGCACATCCCCGACGTGGTCGGGTTCACCCGGGGGCTGCGCGCCCTGGTCGCCGACGACGGCTGGGTCTCCATCGAGGTGCAGCACCTGCTGACCCTGATCGAGGAGAACCAGTACGACACGATCTACCACGAGCACTTCCAGTACTACACGGTCGCGTCCGCGACCCGGGCGCTGGCCAGCGGCGGACTCACGCTCGTGGACGTCGAGTTGCTGCCCACGCACGGCGGCTCCATCCGGCTGTGGGCCCGCCCGGCCGAGGCCGCCGGCGAGCCGACCGGGCGGGTGGCCGAGGTGCTGGACCGGGAGAAGGCCGCCGGGCTGCAGGACCTGACCGGGTACACCGAGTTCTCCGCCCGGGTGGCCAAGGTGCGCCGGGACCTCCTGAAGTTCCTCATCGAGGCGGCCGAACGCGGCGAGACGGTCGTCGGCTACGGCGCCCCGGGCAAGGGCAACACCCTGCTCAACCACTGCGGCATCCGGCCCGACCTGCTCCCGTACACGGTCGACCGCAACCCGTACAAGCACGGCAGGTTCACCCCGGGCACCCGCATCCCGATCCTGGCGCCCGAGCGGATCGCCACCGACAAGCCCGACTACGTCCTCGTCCTCCCGTGGAACCTGCGGGCCGAGCTGACCGAGCAGCTCTCCTTCGTGCACGAGTGGGGCGGCCGACTGGTCTTCCCCGTCCCGGAACTCACGATCGTCGAGGTGAAGCGGTGAAGGTCGTCCTGTTCTGCGGCGGTTACGGGCTGCGCATGCGCAGCGGAGCCTCCGACGACGTGCCCAAGCCGATGGCGATGGTCGGGCCGCGGCCGCTGATCTGGCACGTCATGCGCTACTACGCGTACTACGGGCACACGGAGTTCATCCTCTGCCTCGGGTACGGCGCCCACCACATCAAGGAGTTCTTCCTCAACTACGAGGAGACGACGTCCAACGACTTCGTGCTGCGGGGCGGGAAGACCGAGCTGCTGTCCACCGACATCGCCTCCTGGACGATCACGTTCGCGCAGACCGGCATCGAGTCGCCGATCGGGGAACGGCTGCGCCGGGTGCGGCACCACCTGGACGGCGAGGAGATGTTCCTCGCCAACTACGCCGACGTGCTCACCGACGCCCCGCTGCCGGAGATGATCGACGCGTTCGCCCGGCGCGACGCCGGCGCGTCGATGATGGTGGTGCCGCCGCAGTCCTCGTTCCACTGCGTGGAGCTGGGCGACGACGGCCTGGTCGGCGGCATCACCGCGGTCAGCGAACTGCCGCTGTGGGAGAACGGCGGCTACTTCGTGCTCCGCCAGGAGGTCTTCGACCACATCCCGGAGAACGGCGACCTCGTCGCCGACGGGTGCACCCAACTGGCGAAGCGCGGACGGCTGGTGGCGCACCAGCACCGCGGCTTCTGGAAGCCGACCGACACCGTGAAGGAGCGGGCCGCACTCGACGCCGCCTACGCGCGGGGCGACCGCCCGTGGGCCGTGTGGGAGCGGGACGCCGCACGGACGGCGGGTGCGACCGGCGGCCGCGACGGCGCGGGGGTGGGGACCGCGTGATCCGGCTCGGGACCGGGCGCCCGGACGCGGCCGTCGCCGTGGGGGCGCACTGCGACGACATCGCCATCGGCGCCGGCGGCACCCTGCTGACGATGTGCCGGGCCCGGCCCGGCCTGCGGGTCGACGCCCTGGTGCTGTCCGGCGGCGGCAGCGAGCGGGAGCAGGAGGAGCAGGCCGCGCTCGCCGCCTTCTGCCCCGGCGCCGACCTGCGGCTGACCGTGCTCAAGCTGCCGGACGGTCGGCTGCCCGCGCACTGGGACGAGGCCAAGGCCGCCGTCGAGGAACTGCGCGGGCGCAGCGAGCCGGACGTGGTCCTCGCCCCGCGCACCGAGGACGCCCACCAGGACCACCGGGGCCTGGCGCGGCTGATGACCACCGCCTTCCGCGACCACCTCGTGCTCGGCTACGAGATCGTCAAGTGGGACGGCGACCTCGGCCGCCCGGTGGCGTACCAGCCGCTGACCCCGGAGACCGCCGAGGAGAAGGTCCGGCTGCTGCAGGAGCACTACCCCTCGCAGCGCCACCGCCCCTGGTACGACCGGGAGGCCTTCCTCGGACTGGCACGGATCCGCGGCATCGAGTGCCACGCCCGCTACGCCGAGGCGTTCGCCGTCACCAAACTGACTCTCAACCTGGGGGGATGACCCAATGCGCGTACTGCTGACCGGACACCAGGGGTACCTGGGCACCGTGATGGCCCCGGTCCTCGCGGCCGCCGGGCACGAGGTCGTCGGGCTCGACGCCGGCCTGTTCGCCGACTGCGTGCTGGGCCCGGCGCCCGCCGACCCGGCCGGGCACCGGGTGGACCTGCGCGACGTCACGGCCGAGCACGTGGCCGGAGTGGACGCCGTGATCCACCTGGCCGCGCTGTCCAACGACCCGCTGGGCTCGCTGGCCCCCGACCTCACCTACGACATCAACCACCACGCCTCCGTCCGGCTGGCCGAACTGGCCCGCGACGCCGGGGTGCGGCGCTTCCTGTACGCGTCCACCTGCTCGGTCTACGGCGCCGCGGGCGGCGACGAGCTGGTCGCCGAGAACGCCCCGCTGCGCCCGGTGACGCCGTACGCGGAGTCCAAGGTCCGGGTGGAGGACGACCTGCACGACCTGGCCGACGGCGACTTCAGCCCGGTGTTCATGCGCAACGCCACCGCCTTCGGCTACTCGCCCCGGCTGCGCGCCGACATCGTGCTGAACAACCTGGTGGGCCACGCACTGCTGACCGGCGAGGTGCTGGTGCTCTCCGACGGCACCCCCTGGCGCCCGTTGGTGCACGCCGCCGACATCGCCCGGGCCTTCGCGGCCGCGCTGGTCGCGCCGCGGGAGGCGGTGCACGACGAGGCGTTCAACATCGGCAGCGAGACCAACAACGTCACCGTCGCCGAGATCGCCGAGCTGGTCGCCGAGGCGGTGGAGGGCTCCAAGGTGCGGATCACCGGCGAGGCGGGCGCCGACCCGCGCTCCTACCGGGTGGACTTCTCCCGCTTCCGGGCCGCCGTCCCGGACTTCGCGTGCGAGTGGACCGTCCAGCGGGGCGCGCTCGAACTCGCCCAGGCCTACCGCGAGTTCGGCCTCACCAGGGAGGACTTCGAGCAGCGCTTCACCCGGCTGGCCGTGCTGCGCCGGGCCTCCGAGGCCGGCACCGTCGACGACACCCTGCGGTGGCGCCGGTGAGCACGGTCGGCGAGGAGATGCACGCGCTGGTGGAGCGGCTGTACCCGCTCTGCCGGAGCATCACCGGCGACGGCGTGCGCGCCACCCTGGACATCGTCGGCGAGTACGTCCCGCTGCAGGTGCACGAGGTGCCGACCGGGACGCAGGTGCTCGACTGGACCGTGCCGCAGGAGTGGAACATCCGGGACGCGTACGTCGCCGACCCGGCCGGCAACCGGGTCGTCGACTTCGCCGCGTCCAGCCTGCACGTGCTCGGCTACAGCGTGCCGGTGTCGGCGACCATGCCGCTGGCCGAACTGCGCGGACACCTGCACACCCTGCCGGAGCACCCGACCTGGGTGCCGTACCGCACCAGCTACTACACGCCGGAGTGGGGGTTCTGCCTGGCCCAGGAGACCCTGGACGCGCTGCCGGACGGCGAGTACGAGGTGCGCATCGACTCCACGCTCGCGGACGGCCACCTCACCTACGCCGAGCACGTCGTCCCCGGGCAGGTCCCCGACGAGGTGATCGTCTCCTGCCACGTCTGCCACCCGTCGCTGGCCAACGACAACCTGGCGGGCATCGCGGTGGCGACGTTCCTGGCCCGGGCGCTGGCGGAGCGGACGCCCTGGTACACCTACCGGTTCCTGTTCGCGCCCGGCACCATCGGGGCGATCACCTGGCTGGCCCGCAACGCGGAGCGGGTGGACCGGGTCAAGCACGGGCTGGTGCTGGCCTGCGCCGGCGACCCGGGCCGGCTGACGTACAAGCAGAGCAGGCGCGGCGACGCGGAGATCGACCGGGTGCTGCAGCACGTGCTGCTCGCCTCCGAACGCCCGCACCGCATCACCGAGTTCACCCCGTACGGCTACGACGAGCGGCAGTTCTGCTCGCCCGGGTTCGACCTCGGCGTGGGCTCGCTCAGCCGGACCCCGTACGCCGGGTACCCCGAGTACCACACCTCGGCGGACAACCCGGACTTGGTCTCGCCGGAGGCGATGGCGGACACGCTCGCCGTCTGCCGCGAGGCGTTCGACGTGCTCGACCGCAACCGGCGGTACCTCAACCTCAGCCCGTACGGCGAGCCGCAACTGGGCCGGCGGGGGCTGTACGACTCGCTCGGCGGCCGCAGCGACGCCAAACAGGCCCAGATGGCCATGCTCTGGGTGCTCAGCCTCTCCGACGGTGAGCACAGTCTGCTGGACGTCGCCGAGCGGTCCGGGCTGCCGTTCGACAGCGTCGCCGTCGCGGCCGACGCCCTGCACGGGGCCGGGCTGATCAAGCCATGACCGGGGCGGGGGGAGCGACGGGGACGGCAGGGACGGCGGGAGCGACCGTCGAGGGGGTTGAGGGGGAGGGGGCGCCGGCGTCGGCGGCCCCGACCGGCGACGTCCGGCGGACCGCCCGGCGGGCCCTCGTCGGCCGGCTGTCCTGGGGACTGGCCGACCAGGCGGCCTCCAGCGTGAGCAACTTCGCGGTCGGCGTCTACGTGGCCCGCTCGCTCGGGGTGACCGCCTTCGGCGTGTTCAGCCTCGCCTGGGTGACGTACGGCGTGGTGCTCAACGTCTCCCGCGGGCTGGCCACCGACCCGCTCGTGGTGCGCTTCAGCGGGGTGCCCGAGGCGTCCTGGCGCGGGGCGGTGGCCCGGTCGACGGGCACCGCCCTCGGCGTCGGCACCGCCATCGGCGCGGTGTGCCTGGTCGCCGGGCTCGGGCTCGGGGGCCGGGTGGGGGCCGCGTTCGCCGCCCTCGGCGTCATGATGCCGGGGCTGCTGCTCCAGGACGCCTGGCGGTTCTCGTTCTTCGCCGCCGGCGCCGGGCGGAAGGCCTTCGTCAACGACGTCGTGTGGGGTGTCGCGCTCGTCCCGGCCATGGTGGTGGCGGCCCGGGCCGGCACCGTGGCCGCCTTCGTGCTCGCCTGGGGCGCGTCCGCCACCGTGGCGGCGGGCTACGGCTACCTCCAGTCCGGCATCCGGCCCCGGATCGCCCAGGCCCGCGGGTGGCTCCGCGAACAGCGCGACCTCGGCTACCGGTACCTGGTCGAGAACGTCAGCCTCAGCGGCGCCAGCCAGCTGCGGGCGTACGGGCTCGGCGTGATCGTCGGGGTCGGCGCGGTGGGCGCGGTGCGCGGCGCCGAACTCCTGCTCGGCCCGTTCCTGGCCGTCCTCATGGGGCTCTCGCTGGTCACCGTCCCGGAAGCGGCACGCGTGCTGCGGCAGGCCTCGCACCGGCTCGGCGGGTTCTGCCTCCTGCTGGGCGGGGGCCAGGCCGTCGGCGCGCTGCTCTGGGGCACGGCGCTGCTGCTGATGCCCGGCCGGCTCGGCGAGCTGGCGCTCGGCGACGTCTGGCACTCCTCCTCGCAGCTCATCGTGCCGATCACCCTCGGCGTCGCCGGCGCCGGCCTCGGCACCGGCGCGGCGGCCGGGCTGCGCGCGCTCGGCGCGGCCCGGCGCAGCCTGCGCTGCCAACTCTTCGCCTCCGCCTGCTACGTCGGCGGCGGGCTCGGCGGGGCGGCCGCCGCCGGCACGGTCGGCTCGGCCTGGGGCGTCGCCGCCGCGACCCTCAGCGGCTCGGCCGCGTGGTGGCTGCAGCTGCGGTCCGCCCTGCGCGAGCACCACCGCACACCCATCCCCGAAGGGAGGACCTCATGACCGCCCGACCCAGGCTGACCATCGGCCTGCCCGTGTACAACGGCGAGGAGTACCTCGCCGAGTCGCTCGACGCCCTGCTCGGCCAGACCTACGAGGACTACGAACTCGTCATCTCCGACAACGCGTCGACCGACGGCACCCAGGAGATCTGCCGCACGTACGCCGCGAAGGACCCGCGCATCCGCTACCTCCGGCTGCCCCGCAACATCGGCGCCACGCCCAACCACAACCGCGTGCTCGCCGAGGCCCGCGGCGAGCTGTTCAAGTGGGCCTCGCACGACGACCTGTACGGCCGGGACCTCCTGCTGCGCTGCGTGGAGGCCCTGGACGAGCGGCCGGACATCATCCTCGCGCACACCGGCCAGGCGGTCATCGACGGCGACGGCCGGGTCAAGGTCCCGTACGAGTACGGGCTCGCCACCGACTCCCCGTACGCGCCCGAGCGCTTCCGCAGCCTGCTGTTCGAGCCCGGCGGCGACGACTTCTACGGGGTCATGCGGACCGACGTGCTGCGCCGGGTGAAGCCGATGGACAGCTACCACCACGCGGACCGCACCTACGTCGCCGAGATCACCCTGCACGGGCCCTTCCACCAGGTGCCCGAGCTGCTGTACTTCCGCCGCGACCACCCCACCCGCGCCGAGCGGGCGAACCCCTCCAAGCGCTCCCGGTGCGTCAACCTCGACCCGCGCCGCGCGGGCCCGCTGCACCCGACGCCCCGGCTGCTCGCCGAGTACGTCTGGGGCTTCGCCTCGGCGATCCGGCGGGCGCCGCTCACCCCGGACGAGCGGCGCGCCTGCTACCGCCACCTGGCCGCGTGGATGACCAGCCGGCTCCGGCCCGGCGCCGGCGAGCGGGTCGAGGACCGCTCCCCGGTCGACCCGGCCCTGCTCACCGTGTCCGTCGACGCCCTCGTCGCCGGCCGCGAGGGGAGGCGGGCATGACGTCCGCACGGGGCGGCGATCCGGTACGGGGCGGGGGCGGGGCTCCGGTGCGGGGCGGGGCGTCCGGAACTCCGGTGCGCGTCGGGCTGTTCGGGCTGCTCGGCTCCGGAAACCTCGGCAACGACGGCTCGCTGGAGGCCGTGCTCGGCTACCTCCGCGCCGAGCACCCGGACGCGGTCGTGGACGCGCTGTGCGGGGGGCCCGAGGCCGTGACGACCCGGTTCGGCATCCCCGCCACGCGCCTGCACTGGAACCGCGCGGAGTACCGGACCGCGTCACGGGCGGGCGCGATCGCGGCGAAGGGCCTGGGCAAACTCGTCGACGCCGTCCGCACCGCCGCCTGGGTGCGCCGCCACGACGTGGTGATCGTGCCGGGCATGGGCGTCCTGGAGGCCACGCTGCCGCTGCGGCCGTGGGGCTTCCCGTACGCGCTGTTCCTGCTCTGCGCGAGCGGCCGGCTGCTGGGCACCCGGGTCGCGCTGGTCAGCGTCGGCGCCGCCGAGATCGGCAACCGGCCGACCCGGGCCCTGGTGCGCTGGTCGGCACGGCTGGCCGCGTACCGGTCGTACCGGGACGGCCCGTCGCGCGACGCGATGCGGGCGATGGGCGTGGACACCTCGCGCGACGAGGTCTACCCGGACCTCGCGTTCTCCCTGCCGGCGCCGCCGGCGAGCGAGCCGGCGGCGTCGTCGGAGAGCACGCCTTCCCGTCCGCGGGGCCCGGTCTGCCTCGGCGTCATGGACTTCCACGGGGGCAACGACGACCGGGCCCGGGCCGACGAGATCCACCGGCGCTACCTCGACGGGACGATCCGGTTCGTCCGCACGCTGGTCGAGGAGGACCGGCCGGTCCGGCTGCTCACCGGCGACCAGTGCGATACGGCGGTCGTCGCCGCGATCCTCCACGCGGTGGACTCGCCGCTGGTCACCGCCGCCGAACCGGCCTCCCTCGCCGACCTGATGAAGGAGATGGCCGCCGCCGACACCGTGGTGGCGGTCCGCTACCACAACCTGATCTGCGCGCTGAAGACCGGCACACCGGTGCTCGCCCTCTGCTACGCGACCAAGAGCGAGGCGCTCATGGCGGAGATGGGCCTCGGCGCGTACTGCCACCCGGCGCGCGAGGTCGACGCCGACCGGCTGATCGAACAGTTCCGGGCGCTGGAGCAGCGATCGGCGGAGCTGCGGCGGACCCTCGTCGAGCGGAACGTGACCGCCGCCCGGCGCGGCCGGCACCAGTTCGCCGCCCTGACCGCGGCCCTCTTCCCGGCGGCCGACCGCGCTCGCGCCGACGTTCACACCCAGACCGACGTGCACACCGACGCCCACGACCTGCGGGAGACACAGTGAAGGTGACCAGAGTCCCGGCGATCAGCGGCGCGTTCCTGTTCGAGCCGACGCCGTACGCCGACGAACGCGGCTTCTTCTGCCGCACCTTCGACGCCGACGTGATCCGCTCGGTGGGCCTCGACCCGGACGCCTTCGTCCAGCACAGCCTGTCCCGCTCGGTGCAGGGCGTGCTGCGCGGCCTGCACCTGCGCTCCGGCGCCGGCGAGGCCAAGCTGGTGCGCTGCTCGTACGGGAAGGTCTTCGACGTCGTCGTGGACCTGCGGCCCGACTCGCCGACCTACCGCAACCAGGCCCACTTCGAGCTGTCCGGCGAGACCCAGGTGAGCGTGTACATCCCGGCGGGGTGCGCGCACGGCTTCCAGGCGCTGACCGAAACCGCCGACGTCTCGTACCGGATCGACCGTCCGCACGACCCGACCGAGGACGTGACGATCGCCTTCGACGACCCGGAGCTCGCCGTCCCCTGGCCGCTGCCGGTCGTGTCGATGTCCAAGCGGGACCGGGAGGCACCGAGCCTCGCCGAGGCCCTGAAGCACAAGGAGGAGGAGAGGCCGACGTGAGCACCGAAAACACCGTAGGCACCGAAGGGGCCCGGGAGACCGGGAAGTTCGGGGACACCGGGGACACCGGGGAGTTCGTCCTGCCCAGGTCGCGGCTGGCGAACGAGCGGCTGCACGCCATGATCCCCGGAGGCGCGCACACCTACGCCAAGGGCGACGACCAGTACCCGGAGAACCTGGCCCCGGTCATCAGCCACGGCCGCGGTGCCCACGTGTGGGACGTCGACGGCAACCGCTACGTCGAGTACGGCTCCGGCCTGCGGTCGGTCAGCCTCGGCCACGCCCACCCCCGCGTCCTGGAGGCGGTGCGGCGGGAACTCGACCGCGGCTGCAACTTCGTCCGGCCGTCCATCCTGGAGGTCGAGGCCGCAGAGCGGTTCCTGGCCACGGTGCCGACCGCCGAGATGGTGAAGTTCGCGAAGAACGGCTCCGACGTCACCACCGCCGCGGTGCGACTCGCCCGCGCCGTCACCGGGCGGCCACGGGTGGCCATCTGCGCCGACCAGCCGTTCTTCTCCGTCGACGACTGGTTCATCGGCACCACCCCGATGTCCGCCGGAATCCCGGCCGCGACCACCGAGCTCACCGTGGCCTTCCCGTACGGGGACCTGACCGCCACCGAGGAACTGCTCACCCGCCACCGCGACGAGATCGCCTGCCTGATCCTCGAACCCGCCGGCCACACCGAGCCGCCGCCCGGGTACCTGGCCGGCCTGCGCGAACTGGCCGACCGGCACGGCTGCGTCCTGATCTTCGACGAGATGATCACCGGCCTCCGCTGGTCCGAGGCGGGCGCCCAAGGCCTCTACGGCGTCGTCCCCGACCTCTCCACCTTCGGCAAGGCCCTCGGCAACGGCTTCGCCGTCTCCGCGCTGGCCGGGCGCCGCGAGCTGATGGAACACGGCGGGCTGCGGCACACCGGCGACCGGGTGTTCCTGCTGTCCACCACCCACGGCGCCGAGACGCACTCGCTGGCCGCGGCCATGGCCGTCCTCGCCACCTACGTCGACGAGGGCATCACCGCGCGACTGCACGCCCTCGGCGAGCAACTGGCCGCCGGCGTCCGCGACGCCGCGGCCGGTGCGGGCGTCAGCGACCACGTCCTCGTCCGGGGGCGGGCCAGCAACCTGGTCTTCGCCACCCTCGACGAGCAGGGACAGCCGTCACAGCACTACCGCACCCTGTTCCTGCGCCGGCTCCTCGCGGGCGGCGTACTGGCCCCGTCGTTCGTGGTGAGCAGCGCACTGGGGGAGGACGACATCGAGCGCACGGTGGAGGCGGTGGCCGCGGCGTGCGCCGTGTACAGGAAGGCGCTGGACGCCGGCGACCCCACCCCCTGGCTGGCCGGGCGGCCGGTGAAACCCGTGTTCCGGCGCTTCGCCTGACGTCAGTGCCGCTCCCGCCGGTCGACCACCCATGCGGTCACCGGTACCACCACCAGCGCCGTGCACCAGCCGCCGAGGACATCGGTCGGGTAGTGCGCGCCCAGAGCCACCTGCGCCCACCCCATGGCGGCGCCCGCCGCCACCGCCGCCACCGCCGCAGCCCCGAGCACGAGGGGGCCGCGGCGGCGGTGCGTCGCGGCCAGCGCCACCGCGAGGGCCAGCGCCGTGAAGAACGCCGTGTGCCCGCTCGGGTAGGACAGGTTGTCGTCGCCGTGGATGGTGCGCCCCACCACGTGCTTGAGCACCGTCGCCGTCCCCACCGTCAAGCAGACCCCGGCCACGACGAGCACCGCCCCCCGAGGACGCCGCCCCAGCAGACAGCCGGCCACCGCCGCTACTACCAGGAGCGTCGCCCCCACGGGCTCCCCCAAGAAGTCCAGGACCAGCGCGACACCCCGCCACGGCTGCCCCACCCCCTCCACCACCGCCTGCACCCGAGCGTCCACCCCTCCGGGCTCACCCTCCCCGGCATACCGAACCCCGAGCACCAGCAGCACCACCCCAGCCACGGCCGCCACCACCCCGAGCCACCCCCGCACCGACGCAGCCACCACCCGCCCGCTCACCCACCCACCCCGCCCCACCCCACAGACCCCGACCAAGCACAAGTCTGACAGGCAGTCACAAATCGTGAGCCGCATACCGTTTCACAGCGCCCACGAACTGAGATCCACAAGGAAGCCGGGAAGACCGAACCCCCACGCCCCTCCCCGCGAGCGCAGGGCCGACCGCTACGAAACGACGAAGCGCTCCGCGAGATGGGACCATCCCCACACACACGGGGCCGGACACACGGACTTCGTCAACGATGGCGCCGGACACGGAACCATCCCCACGATTGCGGGGCCGACTGGTCGCCGCCCAGGTAGGAACCCAGGTGCATGGGACTATCCCCGCGAGCGCGGGGCCGACTCGCCTGAGTTCACCACGCAGACCGGCGGGCTGGAGCAATCCCCGCATGCGCGGGGCCGACACCACCATGGCATTGGGGATCGCGCTGCACCAGGAGCAATCCCCGCGAGCGCGGGGCCGACGTCAGGGTGAGCAGGCCGCCACACACCCACGGGGAGCAATCCCCGCGAGCGCGGGGCCGACCACTACACCGGGGACGGCATCCTGCCCGGAACGGAGCAATCCCCGCGAGTGCGGGGCCGACATGGCCAGGCCCGCGCCGAGCAGCGGCTTGGAGGAGCAATCCCCGCATGTGCGGGGCCGACAGCGCTGTCGGCCGGTACGCGCCCGACAGCGCGGAGCAATCCCCGCGAGCGCGGGGCCGACCAGCAGCTGCCCTGCCGGACCGCCCCCCAGCTGGAGCAATCCCCGCGAGCGCGGGGCCGACGCTTGCTGAGCTGGGGTGATCGGTGTCAGAGGGTGCTGGGTTGATTCAGTTCGATGGGATGGATCCCGGAGAGGAGTCGATCTGCTGTCTTCATCTCTCCTCGTGTCGGGATGGGTTGTCAGCGCGATGTCCTGCGTTCTCGAAGCGTACTGGAGGACGACGCGCTGGTTGAGGGCGAGTGGAGAGATGGTCGACTCCTTCGAGGGGGCTGGACGTCTTGGCGTAGAGTCGCCGGACCTGGTCGGGCCTGGTCGACGGACGGCGACGCGCCCCGCCGCCGAACGATCGACTTCGGTGGCCGCTCGGGCGGGCTTGCGGACGGGCTCAAGGCCGCTCCTGGGTAGGGTAATTCGGGCAGTCTTCCGCCTCTTGCGCTGCTGTTGCGCGGGCTGACAGTCTCTGCGCTGTGATCGGTGACAATGCGCTCGCAGTAGCGGATGCGGTCGCCTCGCCGTGGTGGTCGCCGACTGTCACGTCGGCGGAGTCCGCAGGCCTGCGACACCTTGAATCGGCCGAGTTCGTCGAGGCCGGTCTTGCCACAGCCTCCGGCAGGCCCGTACTTCCGTCCGGGCCGTTTCCCGGGACGGCGGGCTTCGCCGTTGTGATGGCGCCGTTCGCCGGTCTGGCCGGGCAGCGGCTGCTTGCCGGGCTCGATCCGGTGGTGGGTCAGTCGGTCGAACTGCCGCAAATCGTACAAGAGTTCACCGCGGCCACCGCTGCTGCGCTCGGTAGCCTGGCGGCCCGCGCGTTGGTGCTGGAGCTGCGGGTGGCACGCGGCGAGGGGCGGCTGACGGGGGCGAGTCCGCGGGACAAGTTCCGGGACTTCGTCGCCGGTGTCGGTACCCGTGACGGATTGGCCCGGCTGTTCGCCGAGTACCCGGTGCTGGCGTTGCTGGTCGGCCGGACCTGTGTGGATGCCGTCGCGGCGATGGCAGAGTTGCTCACCCGGTACGCGGCCGACCGCTCGGAGCTGGTCGCCCGGGTGTTGGGCGGTCGTGACCCGGGGCCGTTGGTCGCGGTGGACCGGGCTGCCGGTGATGCGCACCGGGGTGGCCGTCGGGTTGCGGTCCTGTGCTTCGCCGACGGCAGTCGGGTGGTGTACAAGCCCCGTTCGCTCGCGGTGGACCGCCATTTCGGCGGCCTGGTCGACTGGTTCAACGCCCGCCCGGGGACGCCCGGGTTGCGCACGCCTGCTCTGCTGGCCCGTCCGGAGTACGGCTGGGCGGAGTTCATCGAGGCCCGGCCCTGCGTCTCCCCGGCCGAGCTGGAGCGGTTCTACCGGCGGCAGGGTGCGTTGCTCGCCATCGCGCACGTGCTCGACCTCACCGACCTGCATCACGAGAACCTGATCGCCTGCGGCGACCACCCGGTGCCGGTGGACGTGGAGACGCTCTTCCATCCGCCGTCGCCCGAGGACGGGGATCCCGCCGCCGACGACCCGGCGGGCCGGGCGCTGGAGGCGTCCGTCCAGCGGACCGGCCTGTTGCCGCACCTGGTGCTGGGGGACGAGGCCGCGCTCGACCTCTCCGGCCTTGGGGGCGGCGCCGGACACTGCTCGCCGCTGGAGACGGTCGGTTGGGAGGCCGCCGGTACCGACGAGATGCGGTTGGTCCGCCGGACCGGTGTCGTCGACGGCGGCGTCAACCGCCCCCGGTTGGGCGGTGCCGAGGCCGAGCCCGCCGCTCACGCCGAGGCACTGGTGGACGGTTTCCGCGCGGGCTACCGTGCGATCCTGGCAGACCGGCGGGAGTTCAGCGACGTGGTGCGCCGTTTCGCCGACGACGAGGTCCGGGTGGTCACCCGGGCCACCCAGGTCTACGCGACGGTCCTCGCCGAGGCCACCCACCCCGACGTGCTGCGGGAGTCGGTCGACCGGGAGGGGCTGTTGCGGCTGCTCGGTACGGACGCCGTGGACGACCAGGGCTGGCCGGGACTGCTCGACCACGAGGTCGCCGAGCTGTGGGACGGCGACGTGCCGGTGTTCACCGCTCGCCCGGGCCGCGTCGACCTGTGGAGCGGCACCGGCGCCCGCATCCCCGGCGCCCTCGACCGGCCCGGGCTGGCCCGGGTGACGGAGCGCCTCGCGGCGATGGACGAGGCCGACCTCGCCGGGCAGGAGCGGATCATCCTGGCGTCGCTGGCCTGTCGCGCCGCGGAACCGGCTCATCCCGCCGCGGTGCCCGGCCCGCGCGCCACCCGACGGGGTGACAGGGGCGAACCGCCCGCCCCCGAGCGGCTGCTCGCCGCCGCCCGGGAGCTCGGCGACCAGCTGGTCGGGCAGGCCCACCGGGGGCCGGGGCGGGCGAACTGGCTGGCCTTGGAGCTGCTCGGCGAGCGGTACCGCAGGCTCGGACCCTGTGGTGCCGACCTGGGGCACGGCTACGCGGGGGTCGCCCTGTTCCTCGCCCAACTCGCCGCGGTCACCGGTGCGGACCGCTACGCGGACACGGCACTCGCCGCGCTGCACCCGGTGCCGGAGCTGCTGGAGCGGCTCGCGGCGCTCCCGGACGAGGACCTGGGCGCGGTGGGATCGGGCGGGCTCACCGGGCTCGGCGGCATCCTGTACGCGCTCACGCAGACGGCTGACGCCCTGGACGACGCCGAGTTGCGCGCCCTGGTCGAGCCGGCGGCCGCCCTGACCGTCCGGGCCGCCGGGGCCGAGCAGCCGGTCGGTGTGCTCGACGGCACCGCGGGCGGCCTGGTCGCACTGCTGGCCGCGCACCGCGTGCGCCCGTCGGCCGGGCTGTGGCGCGGCGCGAGCGCCTGCGCCGACCGGCTCGCCGCCGCGCCCGTCCCGGCGGCGCCGGGCTTCGCCACCGGCGCGGCCGGGGTCGGCTGGGCGCTGCTCGGCTTCGCCTCCGCCGGGGGCGGCGAGCGGTTCCGCCGTACGGGGCTGGCCGCGCTGCGGTCGGCCGTGGCCGCGGTGCCGTCCGTCGAGGTGGACCTCTCCTGGTGCACGGGCCTGGCCGGGGTGGCGCTGGCGGTCGCCGACCGGGCCGAGGCGATGACGGACCCAGGGCTCGCCGAGGTCGTCACCGGGGCGGTCGATCGCCTCGTGGGCGCCGGACCGTTGCCCGATCACAGCCTGTGCCACGGCGAGTGGGGCGCACTGGAGCTGCTGCACCGGACGCCTGACCGTTCGGCACTTCAGGAGCGTGCCGCCGCCGCGGTCCGGCGCGGCCCGCGCTGTGCGGCCCCCGGCGGGATCACATCGCCCGGACTGCTCACCGGCCTGGCCGGCCTCGGCCACGGCCTGCTGCGGCTCGGCTTCGCCGACCGCGTCCCGTCGGCGCTGTTGCTGCGGGCACCGAACCCCTGAACCCGCCGCCGGCCGGCCGGCCGAACCACCGTGCCCGGCTGAACCACCGTGCCCGGCCGAACCACCGTGCCAGGCTGAACCACCGTGCCAGGCCGAACCACCATGCCCGACCTGCGTTCACGTTCACAGCATGCGGTCGGCTCCGAGCCCGTCGGACGCCGACCTCCGAGATCATCTGCAGTGGAAGGAAACCATTCATGAACGCCACCGCCCTTGTGCAGCGCCTGGAGCAGCCCACCAGCGGGCACCGCGCCGCCACCGTCGACCACCCGGCGGGTGAGATCCGGCTGCGGACCGGCGGCGCGCTCGGCCGGCGCGCCCAACTGCTGCGCGGGGCCTCGGCCTTCCGCACCACCAGTGCGTGGACCACCATCAGCAAGGTGGTGGGCGAGGAGCGTCACTGACCCCGGACGAAGCGCACCCGAACGAAGCGGGTACGAGGCACCGCGCCCGACGAAGCGTGTCCGGGCAGCATGATCTTCCTCTGGAGATCACTATTCATCACAACTTCGGCACAGTAGCCTGCGAATGTGCGCAACACTTCCCCGACCACCATAGGCCGCGAGACCGAACTCGGGCTGCTTGACCGCAGCCTGAGCGGCCTTCAGTCCCACGCGGGCCGTGCGGTCTTCCTGGTGGGGGAGGCGGGGATCGGCAAGTCCCGGCTGGCGGGGGACTGTGCCGGTCGGGCCGAGGCGCTGGGTCTGCCGGTGCTGCGCGGGCGTGGCAGCCCGACCAGTGCCGGGATCCCGTACCGCCCGCTCATCGAGGCGTTGAACTCCCGCTTCCGGGTCGTCGGTGTCCCCGACGACCCGGAGCTGGAGCCCTACCGTCCGGCCCTGGGCCTGGTGATCCCGCAGTGGCGGTACACCGCCGTGCCCGGCTACCCCGAGAGCGCGGTCGAGCTGGCCGAGGCCGTGCTGCGGCTGCTGGCCGTACTCGGCCGGGACGGCGGTTGCCTGCTCGTCCTGGAGGACCTGCACGAGGCCGACTCGGACACCATCGCCGTGGTGGACTACCTGGTCGACAACCTGGCCGGACTGCCCGTCCTCCTGGTGGCGACGCTGCGGCCCGAGCCGGGAGCCGCCCTGGAGCTGGCCCGGGGCGGTGAGCGGCGCCGGGTCGCCTCGCTGGCCGCCCTGGAGCCGCTCGGCGCGCCGCAGATCGGCGCGCTCGCCGCCGGCTGCCTGGAGCTGCGCTCCGAGCAGGTGCCCGCCGCCGTGGTCGACCGGCTGAGCAGCATCAGCAACGGAAACCCCTACCTCGTCGAAGAGTTGCTCACCGAGATGGTCGGCTCCGGAGCGCTGCGCCAGGACGGTGACGGCTGGCTGGTCGTCGGCGACCTGGCGGCCGCCGTTCCGGCCAGCGTGGTCAGCGGCCTGCGGCACCGGCTGGAGCAGCTCGATCCGCAGGTGCGCGACCTGCTGCTGCTCGCCGCCACCCTGGGCACCGGCTTCTCGCTGGGCACGCTCCAGCTGATCACCGGCCACAGCATGCGACTGCTGCTCGACCAGCTGGCCGCGGCGGCCGCCTCGGGCTTCGTCGTCCCCGATGCCTCCGCCGTCGACCAGTACGCCTTCCGGCACGCGCTCACGGCGGAGGCCCTGCTCGCCGGGCTGCCGCCGGCCGAGCGGGCCGTGATCGCCCGCCGGGCGGCCGAGGCGATCCTGGCGGCCGACCCGGCACTCGCCGACGGGCGCTGCCAGCTGGTGGCGCGGCTGCGGGAGTTGGGCGGCGACGGGCCGGGGGCGGCGCTGCTCTACGCCGAGGCGGGCCGCCGGGCGCTCGCCGCGGGCGCGTCGGCCACCGCGGTGAAGCTGCTGGAGCGGGCCCATGAGCTGGCCGGGGCGGCGGACCGTACCGACGTCATCGAGTCGCTGGTCTACGCGCTGGCCGAGGCCGGGCAGCTGGACCGGGTGTTCGCGCTGGCCGAGTCGCTCCCGGAGGCCGGGGCCGACGCACTGGACATCGAGCGCCGCGTCGCCCTGCACACCAGGCTCGCCTGGGCGGCGGTGATCGCCGAGCGCGCCGCCGACACCCGGGCGCAGATCGCCGCGGCCCGCGCGCAGCTCGGCGGCGCCGGCGATCCCCGCCAGACCGCGGCCCTGGCCGTGGTCGAGGGACACCTGGCGCTGCTGCCCGGTTACGGCGGGGCGACGGCGGAGACCGAGCGGCTGGCCCGCGAGGCGGCCGAGGTCGCCGAGCGCGAGAAGCTCCCCGTGGTGGCCTGCCAGGCGTGGCAGTTGCTCGCCCTGCTGGCCCGGGAACGCGGCTTCGACGACGCGGACGCCTGCCTGGAGCGGATGCTCGCCGTCGCGGAGACGCACACCCTGCCGGTCTGGCGGGTGGAGGCGCTGCTGCGGCTCGGCGGGAACGCCTTCATGCGTACCGGTGACGCGCGTCGGATCCGGGAGGCCAGGGACGCCGCCCGCGACCTGGGCGCCCTCGTCCTCGCCCAGCACGCGGAAGGCCTGCTGGCCATGGACGCCCTGCAGCGTGCGGACTTCGCGGCCGCCCGGGAGATCATCGACCGCTGCCTGGAGCCGAGCGCCCGGATGCGCAACCTCGGCATCCACCGCTACCTGCTGCTGGTGGCCGCGACCCTCGCCGCCCACCAGGGCCGGCGGCGGCAGATGGAGCGGGAACTGCTCC
This sequence comes from Kitasatospora sp. NPDC097691, assembly GCF_040302665.1. Taxonomy (NCBI): domain Bacteria; kingdom Bacillati; phylum Actinomycetota; class Actinomycetes; order Kitasatosporales; family Streptomycetaceae; genus Kitasatospora; species Kitasatospora sp. NPDC097691. The sequence goes on from NZ_JBEORY010000045.1 coordinate 57,398, forward strand.
GCTTCGAGCAGGCCGACGACTCCGACTCCTTCCTCACGCCGGTCCTGCACGGCCTGTGCCGGGCCTTCTGCGCCCTCCTGGAGGAGAACCGCGCCCAGGCGCTGGCCGACCTGGCCGCCGCGGCCGCCTGGGAGGACCGGCACCCCAACGTGTTCTACCTCAGCGGACGGTACGGTCTCGGCGCGCTGCTCGCCGTCCTCGCGGGCACCGCGGACCGCCCGGCGTACGCGACGGTCCTGGCGGCGCCGGCCGCCGGCCTGGCGTGGAACCGGCAGTTCCTGCTGCTGGCCGACGCGGTCCTGCTCGGACGCGAGGGCCGCGGCGGGGAGGCCGCCCGCCGGGTGGACCAGGCGTTGCAGGCGTCCCGGGGGTTCCCGACCGCCCGGCACCTGGGACTGCGCCTGGTCGCCGAGGCGGCCCTCGCCGACGGCTGGGGCGAGCCGGTCGCCTGGCTGAGGACCGCGGAGGAGTACTTCCACGAGGCCGGCGTACGTTCCGTCGCCGGCGCCTGCCGGTCGCTGATCCGGCAGGCGGGGGTGTCGGTGGCCCAGCGGCGCAGCGGGCGGGAGCTGATACCGGAGGCGCTGCGGGCGAGCGGGGTGACGCCGCGTGAGTACGACGTGTTCGCCCTGCTCGTGGAGCGCCTCGGGAACCAGGACGTCGCCCAGCGGCTGTCCATCTCGCCCCGGACGGTGGAGAAGCACATCGCCAGCCTGCTCCAGAAGACCGGCAGCGCGGACCGCGCGGAGCTGTGCCGCCTCGCCCGGGCGCTGTGCGGGGACTGACCGGGGCCGGCCAGGGGCTGACCAGCGGACGGCCAGGGGAGTGAGCAGCAGACCGACCGGATGACCGACCGGTCCGCGGCACCGGGGCTGCAGCGATGCCGTGCGGGCGGCGGCGGGGCGGGGTCACCCCCGCCGGCGGGGCGGGGTCACCCCAGGCCCCACCCCGCCCGCACGGCATCGCGCCTCCTACGCTTCGCGGCTCCTACTCCCCGGGGCTGAGGAAGTCCGGGACGTCGGTGCCGAGGCCCTGTTCCTGTGCCCGGCGGTGGACCAGGTCGGCGACGGCGAGGTCGAGGACGCCCAGGCCGAAGGGCGAGAAGACGGTGAGCGCCTCGGGGTCGCGGTGGTGGCGGCCGCCGGTGAGGATGGCACCGATCGAGTCGGCGATGAAGTCGCGGTGGCCGGTCTGCTGTTCGGCGAGGTGCAGGGAGGTGGACTCGCGGCACACGTGGTCGCCGTCGTCGACGATGTTGACGCTGGACAAGATGCTCTCCGGGGCGAGGTCGCGCAGGGACAGGTGGAGCAGCAGCGTCCCCGGCCGGCAGGGGGACGGGTCCAGGTGCGGGGTGGAGGCGGTGGTGGCCAGGGAGACCAGCCGGTGGGCCGCCAGGGCGTCCTCGATCCGCTCGGCGGTGCTGGTCTTGAGCTCGGGCCACCGGGCCGCGCACCGTTCGGCGAACGCCTGCGCGCGGGCCGGGTCGAGGTCGAACAGGGTGACCTCGGCCAGGTCGGGCAGCAGGGCGCGCAGGAAGGTGAGCACCTCGAAGTTGATCACGCCGCAGCCGATCAGGGTGGCGCCGGTCTGCGGCTCCCGCGGGGCGAGCGTCGCGGCGGCGAGCGCCGCACTGGCCGCGGTGCGCCGGGCGGAGATGACCGAGCCCTCCAGCAGCACCTCGGGGTGGCCGGTGCGCATCGAGTTGAGGATGATCGCGGCCGAGGCGCGCTCCAGCCCGGCGGCCAGGTTGCCGGGGAAGGACGAGATCCACTTGATGCCGGCGACCGGCTCGTGGTCCCCCGGGTCCCCGGTGTTCCCGAGGTAGCCGGGCAGGGCGATGATCCGGTTGCGGGCCTCCTCGGGGAACCGCAGGAAGAGCGAGTGGGGGAGCGCGGTACGGCCGGCCGCGTGCAGCCGGTACGCCCGGCTCACCGCCTCGACCACCTGGTGCTCCGCACCGTCCAGGACCTGCCGGACCTCGCGGGCTGTCAGGATCAGCATGATGTCACCTCGGCCATCGGACCGTTCTCCCTCCACAGGTGGGTGACGTCGCCGAAGTGCGACGTGACCCAGTCGTCGTCGTAGATCGTGTCGAGGTAGCGTTCGCCCCGGTCGGGGAGGATCACCGCGCAGGTCGAGCCGGGCGGGATCCGGTCCGCCATCTGCCGGACCGCGGCGAGCACCGCACCCGACGAGCCGCCGGCGAGGATCGCCTCGCGGTGCGCCAGCCGTCGGCAGTTGACCACGCAGTCCAGATCGCTGACGTGCACCACCTCGTCCGCCAGGCCGTCCTGGTGGAGTGCCGGCCGGACGGCGGCGCCGTGGCCGGGGATGAGCCGGGGCGCGGGCTCGCGCCCGAAGATGACGCTGCCCTCGGCGTCGACGGCCACGATGGTCACCGGGAGCTGCTGCTCCCGCGCGTACTCGGCGCAGCCGCGCAGCGTTCCGCACGAACTGGTCGCGCAGAACAGGTAGTCCGGGCCGCCGGGCAGGGCCTCCCGGATCTCCCGCATGGTCGCGTGGTGCGAGCGTGGGTTGGCCGGGTTCGAGTACTGGTCCGGCCAGTAGGCGTGGTCGGTCCTGGCGAGGAGCTCGCGCACCCGGCGGATCCGCACCGGCAGGTACTCGCCGGTGACCGGGTCGGTCCGGGTGACCACCTCGACCTCGGCGCCCAGCGCCCGCATGATGGCGATGTTCTGGCGGTTGGCACGGGGGTCCACCACGCAGATGAGGCGGATCCCGAAGTACCCGCAGACCTGGGCGAGTCCGATGCCCAGGTTGCCCGAGCTGGATTCGACGACGACCGACCGCCCGGGGATCAGCCGGCCCGAGCGGATGCCCTCGCTCAACAGCTCCAGCGCGGAGCGGTCCTTGATGGAGCCGCCCGGGTTGTGGGCCTCCAGCTTGGCGAAGAGGCGGAAGTGGCCGGCCGGGTCGATCCTGGTCAGCTCGACCAGTGGCGTCCGGCCCACGGTCCGGAGCACACCGGTCGGCACGATGTCAGACATGCGCACGGGCCCCGTCGATGGCGGCGCCGTTCGTGCGGCGGCGCGGGCTCGGCGGCCGCGTCCCGGTCCACGAGGGCCCGGTGTGCGGCTCCACGTCGTTGACGACGACCTGGGACGTGCAGGTGTCGGTGGCTTCCTCGGCCACAACTTCCCTCCTAGCCTTGGGGTTTGACACTGCGACGGGGTGAGCCTGCCGGGCGGCGGGGAACGGCGACAAGAGACAAACGGGCAGCGGGACGAGCATGCACGCTCCGCCTGCCGCATCCCCGGTGCCGTGCTCGCGGCGCACGGCGGACCGGCAGGCCGCGCCGGGGTGGCATACGCGCGCCGCGCGGCCGGAACGGGGCCCGGGGCGGCGTGCGCGGGGCGGCGTACACGGGGTGGCGCTCACGCGTCACGCGCTCGGAGCGGACTCGGCGGCGGGGGCGTCGTTGACGGCGTCCTCAGTGGCGGCAGTGGCGTCGTCCGCGGCGTCGCCGGCGCTGGCGACGCCGTCGTCAGCGGACCCGGCCACCGTGCCGGCCAGGGAGGGCGCGGAGCGCACCGAGGGGCTGAGGGTGGCGGTCGCGCCGAGGAGGACCATCCAGGCGGCCAGGACCACCACGGTGGAGTGCGTCCCGAACCGGGAGAGCAACGTGCCGCCGATCAGCGAGCCCAGCGGGACGGCACCGAAGGCGATCAGGCCGACCGCGCCGATCACCCGGCCCTGGATGGCGTCCGGGGTGACGGCGAGCTGGTAGGCGGAGGTCACCACGTTCCACACCGGGCCGACGAAGCACATCAGGCCGTACACCGCGCCGATCAGGTACGGGCCGTGGACCACCAGGAGCACCGGAACCAACAGCGCCCAGGCCCAGTTGGCGCCGATCACCACGGTCCGCATCGACAGTCGGCGTTCGACCTCGGGCGCCAGCAGGGAGCCGAGCACCCCGCCGACCGCCCCCAGGCCGAACATCAGGCCGATCGCGGCCGGCGAGCCGCCCTGGTCGCGCGCCATCAGGATGACGGTCAGGAAGACCGCCTGGAACAGCAGGTTGCTGCCCGCGATCAGGAAGGTCGTGGTGCGGATGAACGGCTGGCGCCACAACCAGCGCACGCCCTCGGTGAGTTCGCGGTGCAGCGGGCCGCTGCGGGGGCGCCGCTCGGCCTGGAACTCGGTGCGGATCAGCAGTAGGGAGACCAGCGACCACAGGTAGCTGGCGGCGTCGAAGAGGAACGGCAGCGCGCGGCCGAAGCCGAACAGGGCGCCGCCCAGCGGCTTGCCGAGCATCGTGGCGCCGCGGGCCCGCGCCTCGTTGCGGGAGAGCGCGGCGGCGAGCTGGGAGGGGTGCACCACGTTGGGGACGGCCGCCGAGGCGGCGATCTGGAAGCACACCGTCAGCGTGCCCTCGACGAAGCCGACCGCCAGGATGTGCGGCAGCGACAGCCGGTCCAGCAGCAGCGCCGCCGCGACGCTGCCGATGGCCAGGATGCGCAGCACGTCGCACCAGATCATCGTCCGTCGGCGGTTCCAGCGGTCGACCAGCGCTCCCGCCGGGAGCTGGAACAGGAGTTGCGGCACCAGCGCGACGAACCCGGCCGTTCCCGCGTCGGCCGGGGATCCGGTCAGCGCGAGGACCAGCAGCGGGTACGCCACACTGGAGGCGTTGGATCCCAGCCCGGAGACCGCCGCTCCCTGCCAGAGCAGCAGGAAGTCCCGGTTGCGCAGCAACGGCGGGACGTTCCGGGGGACTTCCTCGCGCACGGTGTCGGTCATGGGTCGATGCTGGGAGGCCGGCCGCCCCGGGCCCAGAGAAGGACCGGCAGTGACGCGCGCAGTTCGCCGCCGCAACCTCGGCCGTGCTGACCCTGCCGCCCGTTTCCCGCAGTCGGCAGGCTGACGCCGGGCCGGTGGACCGTCACCGGACCGCTGACCCCCGTCGCACGCACAGGAAGGCGAAGGATGAGCACGAGCCCGAGCTCCCGCACGGAGCTGCTGCAGCGGCGCCTGAGCGGCTTGACGAAGAAGCGGCAGGAGGGGATCGCCCCCGTGCCGCGGGACGGCGCGCTCCCGCTGTCGTTCGCGCAGCACCGGATGTGGGTGCTCGACCGACTCCGGCCCGGCGGCGTCGAGTACCTGATGCCGCTGCTGCTGCGCCTGCCGGGACCGGTGGACCCGGTGGCGCTGCGGAGCGCGCTGGACGCCCTGGTCGCCCGGCACGAGGTGCTGCGCACCCGCTACCCGGCCGTGGACGACGAGCCGGTGCCGGTGATCGACGCACCGGGGCCGATCGCCCTGACCACCGTGGACCTGGCGTCCGACGGGCCGGAGCAGGCGGAGCGGCGGCTCGCCGAGCTGGTGGCCGAGGACGGCCGGCGGCCGTTCGACCTGGCCGCCGAGCACCCTGTCCGGGCGCTGCTCGCGAAGCTCACCGGCGACGCGTACGCACTGCTGCTGACGATCCATCACATCGCCTCGGACGGCTGGTCGGAGGACGTCCTGCTGGGCGAACTCGGGCGGCTCTACGAGGCGTTCGCGGCCGGCCTGGCGAACCCGCTGGACCCGCCCGCCGTGCAGTACGCGGACTTCGCCGCCTGGCAGCGCGAGCAGCTGTCCGGCGACCGGCTGGCCACCCAACTCGGCTACTGGCGCGCCGCCCTGGCCGACCTGACGCCGCTCGCGCTGCCGACCGACCGGCCCCGCGGTCCGGTCCGGGACGCCACTGGATCCGTCGCGATGTTCACGGTCCCGGCTGAACTCGCCGCACCGCTGGAGGAGTTGGGCCGCACTCGGGGTGCCACCCCGTTCATGGTGTTCCTGGCCGCCTTCCAGCTCCTGCTCGGCCGCAGTTGCGGACAGACCGACGTGGTGGTCGGCACCCCGGTCGCGGGCCGGGAGCACGCCGACACCCAGGCCGTGGTGGGCCTGTTCGCCAACACCGTCGCGCTGCGCACCGACCTCGCCGGCGACCCGTCGTTCCTCGAACTGCTCGACCGCGTTCGGGAGGCCGCGCTCGGCGCGTTCACGCACCAGGAGACCCCGTTCGAGCGGCTGGTCGACGAGCTGGCGCCCGAACGCGACCCCTCCCGCAACCCGATCTTCCAGGTGGTCTTCCAGCTCGCCGCGCACACCCCGGCCGAGCAGCTCGGCGCGCTGCGCGCCGAGCTGCGACCGGTGGACTGGCACCCCGCCAAGTTCGACCTCTCGCTCGCGCTCACCACCACCGCCGACGGCTCCGTCAGCGGAGAACTGGAGTACGCCACCGCGCTGTTCGACCCGGCGACGATCGAACGGACCATCGCGCACTACCTGCGGCTGCTGGCCGGCATCGCCGCCGAGCCCGGCCGACCGGTCAACCGGCTCGACCTGCTGCCCGACGCCGAGCGCGAACTCCTCGCGTCCTGGGGCGGATCCGGCCGCAGCTACCCCGCCGAGGAGACCCTGCCCGAGGTCTTCCGGCAGTGGGTCGAGCGCACCCCCGACGCGCCCGCCGCGACCTGCGACGGCGTCTCGCTGACGTACGCGGAACTGAACGCCCGGGCCAACCGGCTGGCCCACCGGCTGCGCGCGCTCGGCGCCGGCCCGGAGACCCTGGTCGGCGTGCGCTGCGAGCGCGGGCTCGGCCTGGTGGTGGCCCTGCTCGGCGTGCTCAAGTCCGGTGCGGGCTACCTCCCGTTGGACCCGGGCCAGCCGGCCGACCGGCTGGCGTACATCCTCGCCGACGCCGGGGCGACCACCGTGGTCGCCGACCGGAGCACGGGCGAGGAGGCCGTCACCACCGTGCTGCTCGACGAGGCCGACCAGGACTGGCCGGACACCGACCCCGCCCCGCGGGCGACGTCCGGCAACACCGCCTACGTCATCCACACCTCCGGCTCCACCGGTGCCCCCAAGGGCGTCCCGGTCACGCACGCCAACGTGCTGCGCCTGCTGCGCTCCTGCCAGGAGGACTTCGGCTTCGGCCCGCAGGACGTGTGGACGCTGTTCCACTCCTACGCCTTCGACTTCTCGGTCTGGGAGCTGTGGGGCGCGCTGCTGAACGGCGGCCGGGTCGTGGTGGTGCCGTTCGCCGTCTCGCGCTCGCCGCAGGACTTCCTCGACCTGCTGGTCGCCGAGCGCGTCACCGTGCTCAACCAGACCCCCTCGGCCTTCCGCGGCCTGCAGGAGGCCGTCGCGCTGGCCGACCTCCGCCCCGAGGCCCTGTCGCTGCGGACCGTGGTCTTCGGCGGCGAAGCGCTGGACGTGGCCGAACTGGCGCCCTGGTTCGAGCGGTTCGGCGACCGACGGCCCGTCCTGGTCAACATGTACGGCATCACCGAGACCACCGTCCACGTCACCTACCGCCCGGTGCGGGCCGAGGAGACCGCCGGTGCCCGGCGCAGCCCGATCGGCCGCCCGCTCGGCGACCTGCGGCTCCACCTCCTCGACGCGGACCTCAACCCGGTGCCGATCGGCGTCCCGGGCCAGCTCTTCGTCTCCGGGCCCGGCCTGGCCCGCGGCTACCTGGGCCGCCCGGCACTGACCGCCGAGCGGTTCCTGCCCGACCCGTACGCCGGCACACCGGGCGCCAGGATGTACCGCACCGGCGACCTCGCCCGCTACGGCGCCGACGGCGAACTGGAGTTCCTCGGCCGGGCCGACGGCCAGGTGAAGATCCGCGGCCACCGGATCGAACCCGGCGAGATCGAGGCGGCCATCGGCGCACTCCCCGAGGTGGACACGAGCCTGGTCATCGCGCACCGCCGCGCCGACGAGCGGGAGGCCCGGCTGGTCGCGTACGTCGTGCCCCGGGCGGGCCGCACCCTCGACGTGGCGGACCTGCGCGCCGCCCTCGGCCGGACGCTGCCCGGCTACATGGTGCCGGCGGTCTTCGTCCCGCTGGACGCCTTCCCGATGACGGCCAACGGCAAGATCGACCGCCGCGCCCTGCCCGCCCCCGACGCCCACCGTGCGTCCGGCGGCCCCGAGCACGTCGCCCCGCGCACCGGCACCGAGCGGATCGTCGCCGAGACCTGGGCCGAGGTGCTGCGCCTGCCCCGGGTCGGCGCCCTCGACAACTTCTTCCACCTGGGCGGCGACTCGATCCGGGCGATCAAGGTCATCGGCGCGCTGCGCCGGCGCGGGGTCGACCTGACGGTGCAGAACCTCCTGGTGCACCAGAGCGTCGAGGGCCTGGCCCGGTTCGCCGACCTCGCCGCGCCCGGCGGGCCGGCCGGCGTGGAGGAGCAGCGGGTGGCGCCGTTCGAGCTGCTCTCGGCGGCCGACCGCGCCGCCCTGCCGCCCGGCCTGGTGGACGCCTACCCGCTCGCCATGGTGCAGGCCGCGATGGTCTACCAGATGCTCGCGGACCGGGACGAGAGCCCGTACCACAACATCACGCTCTTCCCGTTCGTCGACGACGAGCCGTTCTCGCTGCTCGCGATGCGGGAGGCCGCGGCCCGGCTCGCCCTGCGGCACGAGATCGTGCGCACCAGCTTCGACCTCACCGGGTACTCCGAGCCGCTCCAGCTCGTCCACGCCGAAGGGACCGTGGAGGTCGGCTACGACGACCTGCGCGGGCTCGACGAGGAGCGGATCCGGACCGAGCTCGAGGAGTTCACCACCCGGACCCGCCGCACCCCCTTCGACATCGGCCGGGCGCCGATGCTGCGCTTCCACGTCCACCAGACCGCCGACGACCGCTGGACGTTCTCCTTCATCGAGTGCCACGCGATCCTCGACGGCTGGAGCCACCACTCGCTGATCGACGAGGTGATGCGCGACTACCGGGCGATCCGCGCCGGGCGGGCCCCGGCCGCCCCCGCCGGGCAGCAGCACACCGTCCGCTACGCCGACCACATCGCGCTGGAGCGGCGCTCCCTCGCCGGCGCCGAGGACCGAACGTTCTGGCAGCAGCGGGTCGCCGACTTCGAGCGCGTCGTCCTGCCGCCGTCCTGGGCCGCCGACCCGGCGGACGGCGAGCGGCCGTACCAGGTCACCGTTCCGTTCGACGACCTGGAGCCGGGCCTGCGCAAGCTGGCCGCCGCCGGCGGGGTGCCGCTCAAGAGCGTGCTGTTCACCGCGCACCTGAAGGCGATGGCCACGATCAGCGGCAGCCGCCGCTTCCACAGCGGACTGGTCTTCAACGGGCGCCTGGAGACCGAGGGCGGCGAGCTGGTGCGCGGCATGCACCTCAACACCGTGCCGCTCGGCGTCGAACTGACCGGCGGCACGTGGCGCGACCTGGTGGGGCAGGTCTTCGCCGCCGAGGTGGCGGCCTGGCCGCACCGCCGCTTCCCGCTGCCGGAGATGCAGCGCGCCTGGGGCGACGGCTCCCCGCTGGTCGAGGTGTCCTTCACCTACCTGGACTTCCACGTCCTGGACGACCGGCAGATCGAATCCGGCAAGGTCGTCGACGTCAGCCCGAACGAGTTCGCGCTGGACGCCTCGACCTTCCCCGGCGTGTTCGTCCTCTACGGCCGCCCCGAGCGGATCAGCCGCGCCAACGGGCAGCGGCTGGCCGGGCTGTACCGCCGGATCCTGGAGGCGATGGCCGCCGACCCGCTGGGCGACGCCGGCGCCGACGCCCTCGCCGCCGAGGAGCGCGAGCTGCTGGACCGCTTCGCGACCGGCCCCGGGACGGCCGCCCCGGACGCCTGCGTGCACGAGCTGTTCGAGCGGCAGGCCGCCCGGACCCCGCACGCGGTCGCGCTGCACTGCGCCGACGGCAGCACCGTCGACTACGCCGGACTCAACGCCCGCGCCAACCGGATCGCCCGGCGGCTGCGCGGGCTCGGCGTCGGCCCCGAGTCGAAGGTCGGGGTGCTGCTGCGCCGCGGCCCGGACCTGGTCGCGGCGCTGCTCGCGGTGCTCAAGGCCGGTGCCGCCTACCTGCCGCTCGACCCCGCCCACCCCGCCCGGCGGCTGACCGGCGTGCTCACCGAGACCGGCGCCGCGGCCGTCCTCACCCAGGCGGAGCTGGCCGGCCTGGTCGCCGGTCACCCCGCCGAGGCCGTGCTGCTCGACCGCGACACGGAGGTCGCCGCGCAGGACGGCGGCGACCTCGGCCCGGTCGCCACGCCCGGCAACCTGGCGTACATCGTCTACACCTCCGGCTCCACCGGCACCCCCAAGGGTGTGATGATCGAGCACCGGTCCCTGGTCAACTACGCGTCCTGGGCGGCTGCCGAGTTCCCGGACGTGCACGGCACCGGCTCCCCGCTGTACTCCGCGATGGCCTTCGACCTGCCGGTCACCTCGCTCTTCCCCGCGCTGCTCTCCGGCCGGCCGGTCACCCTCACCGAGGACGACGGCACCCCCGGCCTGGACGGCCTGGTCGCCGTCCTGGAGCGCGGCGGATTCGGCCTGGTCAAGCTGACCCCCACCCACCTGGCGCTGCTCAACCAGACCCTGCCGCCCGCCGCGCTGGCCTCCGCCACCGACCGGCTGGTGGTCGGCGGCGAGGAACTCACCCGCGAGGCGCTCAGCGCCTGGACCGAGCACGCCCCGGCCACGGCGGTGGTCAACCACTACGGCCCGACCGAGGCCACCGTCGGCTGCTGCATCCTGAAGTCCCGGGCCGACAGCCTGCCCGAAGGCCCGGTGCCGATCGGCCGGCCGGTGGCCAACACGGTGATGCGGATCCTCGACCGCGACCTGCGGCTCGTCCCGGTCGGCGTCATGGGCGAGCTGTACATCGGCGGCGCCCAGCTGGCCCGCGGCTACGCCGAGCGGCCCGCGCTGACCGCCGACCGCTTCGTTCCCGACCCGTACGCGACCGCGCCCGGCGCGCGGCTCTACCGCACCGGCGACCTGGCCCGCTACCGGGAGGACGGCCTGCTGGAGTTCGGCGGCCGGGCGGACAACCAGGTGAAGATCCGCGGCTACCGGGTCGAGCCCGGCGAGGTGGAGGGCATGCTCCGCCGCCACGGGGCGGTCCGTGAGGTCGCCGTCCGGGTGCGCACCGCGGCCGGCGGCGACCGCAGCCTGGTCGCGTACGTCGTGCCGCGCGACGGCGCGGACATCCAGCCCGCGGAGCTGCGGGACTGGCTGCTCGGCCACCTGCCCGAGTACCTCGTCCCGTCCGGCTTCGTCCTGCTGGACGCCCTGCCGCTCACCCGCAGCGGCAAGGTCGACCCGCACGCCCTGCCCGAGCCCGACGCCGACAGCCTCCCCGCGACGCCGTACCTGGCGCCGCGCACCGCGATCGAGGGCATCCTGGCGACGGCCCTCGCGGGGGTGCTGGGCCTGCCCCGGATCGGCGTGGACGACTCCTTCACCGACCTCGGCCTGCACTCGCTGATCGCGATGCGGGTGATCGTCAAGCTCCGCGAGGAGCACGGGACGGCGGTCGCCTTCCGCGACTTCTACCAGCACCGCACGATCGCCGAGCTGGCCCGCGCGATCGACCCGGCCGTCGCCGCCGACCTCGCGCCCGCGCTCGTCGCCGACCCGGCGCACGCCGCGGACGACCTCGCGGACTCCGTGCTGTGGCTGCGGCGCGAGGGCGGACGGGCACCGCTGTTCTGCGTCTACCCGGGCGGCGCCCAGTGGTACGTCCACCTGGCCGAACACCTCGCCGAGGACCGGCGGGTGGTCGGCCTGGAGTGGCCCGGCCTGCACCGCGACGACGTCGCCTCCCCGCAGAGCATCGGCAGCGTCGCCGAGCAGTTCCTCGGGCGGATCCGGGCCATCCGGCCGACCGGCCCGTACCACCTGCTCGGCTGGTGCGGCGCCGGACCGGTCACCAGCGAACTGGCGCACCGGCTGCACCAGGACGGCGAACAGGTCACCTTCGCCCTGCTCGACCCCGCCCTGGACAGCCACACCCGCCGGAACCTGTGGGACGAGGCGGCGATGCTGGCCCGCGGCGAGAGCCTGCTCGGCGAGCTCGACCTGGCGGTGGGGGAGGAGGAGGTCGAACTCCTGCAGGCGGAGTTCCTCAAGGTGCTCGACTACGTCATCGACGAGGGTCCGAAGTTGGCGCCCCGGCCCGGTGACACCTTCTGGGCGGGCCGGCTGAAGGTCTGGCGCGAGCTGGCCCAGGCCACCCTCGGCTACCGGCACCGGCCCTACCCGGGGCGGATGCACCTGCTGATCGGCGACGAACTCGCGGGCGGCGCCCACGACGTGGCCTCCGGCCAGTCCTTCCGGGCCCCGCCGCTCATCCCCCGCTCGCCGCCGCCGCAGCCGGACGTCACCGGCTGATCGACCGTCTGAGAGCATGGGCTGATGCGACCGCTGTACTC
>NZ_JBEORY010000046.1:0-69375 GCF_040302665.1 Kitasatospora sp. NPDC097691
CCATCTCCTGGTTCACGTACAGCACCGGGACCAGCATCAGCAGCGTCCACAGCAGCTTGGTGCCGTAGTTCTGCCCCGCCTGGCCGTATGTCGAGAACGCGCCGGCGTCGTTGTCGCCGACCATGACGATCAGCCCTGGGCCGACGATCGCGAGCAGGGTCTTCAACCGGGCCGAGAGTCCCTGACGGGGGGCTGCGTCATCGAGGCGGATGGTGCCGAACGCGCCCTTGATGTCGCCGACGTGGGCGTCGTCCAGGACGGCCGAGCTCGGTGCGGGCACCGTGGCCGTGGCGCCGGGGTCGTCGTGGCCGAGGGTGTCGTGGCCGGTCGTGGTGTGGGTGGTCGTGGTCATTTGTTCCTCCTGTGGGCCCCGCGCGGGCGGGGCGGGCCGGAGGCGCGCGGCGGTGATTCCCTGCGGGCGGGCGCGGCACATCGGCGCGCGGCGGTGCGGGTCCATGAGGCAGGCTCATGGACAGGCGGGCCCATGAAGAAGGTTCATGAGCGGGCCCGTGAGGCGGTTCATGAGGCAGGCTCATGAGCTCGCCCATGAGCGCACCTCATGGGCGAACCCATGAGGAGGTCTCATGGGCCGCAGCCATGAGCGCGCCTCATGAGCCGGGCCATGAGGAGGTCTCATGGGCCGTCCCATGAGCGCACCTCATGGCGCATCCGGGCATGGCGAAGCCGCGTGCTGAGTGATGTGTCGTCAGAGCGACGGGCAGGGATGGTCGTTACCGCGTGCCGGAGGTGTACGAGGGCAAGCGAGGGCAGGGGCAACTGTGGCCCGGACTACTGCATTCCATGTCTCTCGCCTCCTCCCGGCCGGCGCACCCCGTGGTGCGAATCATCGACGCGGCAAGGAGTTCACCGGTCCGCGCGACGCGACCACCGGTTCACCCCAACTCGTCAGAGCTTATCCCCGGCGGAGGCCGATACTTGCGCACTTGGTAGAACCTTTACCTTCTCGGCTCGGTTGCGCCCATCCGGGTGGCCGGGGTTTGGCCGTCCGGTCGCCACGGAACGACTTCCCGCCGTACTGGCAGCGGCACCAGGTCGTGCCCGGAACCGAGGGGTGGCAGGCATGGCGACCGCAGGCTCCGAGGAGGCCCCCCGGCAGGCCCGGGCGCTGGCACTCGCCCGGCACCCGAAGCTGTGGCTCTTCCCCAGCGTCCTGTGCGGCCTGCTCGCCGTCGTCCTCTCGCTGCTCTACATGGGCGGCATCGTGAACCCGACCGGACACCTGCACCGCCTGCCCATCGCCCTGGTGAACGCGGACCGGGGCGCGCCGCCGCCCGGACAGCAGGAGAACCTCGGCACCCGGATGGCCAAGGCGATCGTGGCCGGCACGCCCGACAGCACCGTCGAATGGCGGCAGGTGGACGAGGCCGGGATGCGCGAGCAGCTCGCCTCCGGCAAGGTCTACGGCGCGCTGGTCGTCCCCGAGGACTTCACCGCCACCGTCACCGCGCTGGTCACCGGCGGCGCCACGAAGCGGCCGACGGTGACCGTGCTGACCAACCCCGGCATGGGCAGCCTCGGCTCCTCGATCGCCGCGCAGATCTCCCAGAACGCCGTCCACCAGGCCTCCCAGGTGGCCGGCCGGGACCTGCTCGCCGCCGTCCCGCCCGAGCCCGCCCCCGGCCCGGACACCGGCGCCACCGCGCGCCTGCTGCTCGCCGACCCGATCGCCGTCGCCACCCAGGTCGGCCACCCGATCGGCGGCCACAGCGGACTCGGCCTCAGCGCCTTCTACTACACCCTGCTGGCCGTCCTGACCGGTTTCATCGGCGGCAACATCATCCACAACGGCGTCGACGGCGCGCTCGGCTACAGCGACAGCGAGATCGGCCCCTGGCACACCCGCCGCCCGACCGTCCCGATCGACCGCACCCAGACCCTGCTGCTCAAGATGGTCATGACGGCCGGGATCATGCTGCTCACCACCTCGCTGGTGCTGCTCTGCACGGTCGGCATCCTCGGCATGGACGCCCCGCACCAGCCGATGCTCTGGCTCTTCGCCTACTGCGCCAGCCTCGCGGTCGGCCTCGGGGTGCAGGCGATCAACGCCGCGTTCGGCGGCATCGGGCAGCTGGTGTCGATGTTCGTCTTCATCGCGCTGGCCCTGCCCTCCTCCGGCGCGACCGTCCCGCTGCAGGCGGTGCCCGGCTTCTACCGCTTCCTGGGCGTCTTCGAGCCGATGCGCCAGCTGAGCGACGGCATCCGGGCGATCCTGTTCTTCGACGCCCGGGGCGACGCGGGCCTGACCCGCGGCTGGATCATGATCGCGGTCGGCGTGGTGCTGGCGCTGGCGTTCGGCTTCGGGATGACCCGCTACTACGACCGCAAGGGCCTGCACCGCTGGACGCCCCAGCCGACCGACTGAGCGGCCCCGACCCGGGGCCGCAGGCCCCGGGCCCCGGGGAGCTCGGGGCCCGGGGCCGGGCAACGGGAGCGCGCGGTCAGGACTTCGCCACCGTCACCCTGAGGTGCTTCATGATCGGCTGGTCGCTCTGCGTGCTGTGGTCGCCGATCGCGCAGAGCACGTTCATCTCCGGCATGTACCCGGCCGCGCAGCCGCGCGGGATGTCGTACGGGACGGCCAGGTAGCCGGTCACCGAACGGGTGCTGCCGTCCCGGGCGGTGCTGGTGACGTCCACCCGGTCGAACTCGGTGATGCCGCGCTCGCGCATGTCGTCCCTGTTGAGGAAGACCAGGGTGCGCAGGTTCCGGACGCCCCGGTAGCGGTCGTTGTCCGAGTAGATGGTGGTGTTCCACTGGTCGTGCGAGCGCATCGTGCCGAGCGCCAGGGTGCCGGGTTCGGGCACGACGTCGGGCAGCGGGGCGGTGGAGAACTCGGCCTTGCCGGAGGGGGTCAGGAAGACGAGTTCGCGGGCGGGCTGCTTGATCCGGAAGCCCAGCGGCAGCCGCACCCGGCGGTTGAAGTCCTCGAAGCCGTCCAGGACCTGCGCCATGGTGTCGCGGACCCGGTCGTAGTCCTCGATGTACCACTCCCACGGGGTGGGGCTGTCCGGCAGTGCCGCGCGGGCCATCCCGGCGATGATCGCGGGCTCGGACAGCAGGTGCGATGAGGCGGGTTTCTTCATGCCCACCGAGAGATGAACCATGCTCATGGAGTCCTCGACCGAGGTGGACTGCACCCCGCCGCGCTGGTGGTCCTTCTCGGTGCGGCCCAGGCAGGGCAGGATCAGCGCCGCCCGGCCGTGCACCAGGTGGCTGCGGTTCAGCTTGGTGCTCACCTGGACGGTCAGTTCGCACCTGCCCAGGGCCTCGTAGGTGTAGGGGGTGTCCGGTGCGGCGAGCGCGAAGTTCCCGCCCATGCCGACGAAGACCGTGACCGCGCCGCGCTGCATCGCCTCGATGGTGCCGACGGTGTCCAGGCCGTGCGCGCGCGGTGGCTCGATCCCGCACACCTCGGCGAGCCGGTCCAGGAACTCCCCGGCCGGCCGGTGGTCGATGCCGCAGGTGCGGTTGCCCTGGACGTTGCTGTGCCCGCGCACGGGGGAGGGGCCGGCGCCCTCGCGGCCCAGATTGCCGCGCAGCAGCAGCAGGTTGACGATCTCCCGGACGGTGTCCACGCCGTGCTCGTGCTGGGTGACGCCCAGGCACCAGCTGAAGATCGAGCGGTCGGCGTCGCGGTAGATCCGCGCGGCCTTGAGGATCTCGGCCCGGTCCAGCCCGCTCTGCCGCTCGATCTCCTCCCACGGCGTGGACTCGCAGACCTGCCGGTAGGCCTCGAAGCCGCTGGTGTGGCGGTCGATGAACAGCCGGTCCAGTGCCTTGTCGTCGGTCGCGGACTGCTCCAGGACGGCCTTCGCCATGCCGCGCAGCAGCGCCATGTCGCCGCCGATGCGCGGCTGGAGGTTCAGCGTGCTGGTGCGGGTGGACTTGTTCAGCGCCATGTCCGTGAAGTCGTGCGGGATGATCGTCCGGGTCGCCGCCGCCTCGACCAGCGGGTTGACGTGCACGATCTGCGCGCCGCGAGCGTACGCCTCGGCCAGCGCGGTGAGCATCCGGGGCGCGTTGGAGGCGGCGTTGACGCCCAGGATGAACAGCGCGTCGGTGACCTCCCAGTCCTTGAGGTCGACCGTGCCCTTCCCGGTGCCGAGCGCGGCCTGCATGGCCCGTCCGCTGGCCTCGTGGCACATGTTGGAGCAGTCGGGCAGGTTGTTGGTGCCCAGCTCGCGGGCCATCAGCTGGTAGAGGAAGGTCGCCTCGTTGCCGAGCCGGCCGGAGGTGTAGAACGCGGCCCGGTTCGGGTCGTCCAGCCCGCGCAGCGTCCGGCCGACGAGCTCGAAGGCGTCCTTCCAGCTGATCGGTACGTAGTGGTCGGTGGCGGCGTCGTAGACCATCGGCTCGGTGAGCCGGCCCTGGTCCTCCAGCGCGAAGTCGCTCCACCCGGACAGCTCGGTCACCGAGTGGGCGGCGAAGAAGTCGCGGCCGACCCGCTTGCGGGTCATCTCCCAGGTGACGTGCTTGATGCCGTTCTCGCAGATGTCCAGGTGCAGGCCCTTGGTGTCGTCGGGCCAGGCGCAGCCCGGACAGTCGAAGCCGCCGCTCTCGTGGTTCATCCGCATGACCGCCCGCGGCCCGTCCAGGTAGGCGCCCTCGCGCGCCAGGAAGCGGGTCACGCTCTTGGCCGCGCCCCAGCCCGCGGCGGGGTGGTGGTACGGCGCGAACCGCGGCGGCCCGGCGGGGGAGGGGCCGACGTCGGGTTCCCGCTCGGGCTCGCCGGTGGACGTCACGGCGTCGTCGGAGGTGGTCACGGCACTGGCCTTCCGTCGCTCGGGTCGGGGTTCGCGGCTCGGCGGACGCCCGGCGTTCGGGTCGGGGGCCGCGACGCGGGGGACGCCCGGCGCTCGGCTAGGGGCCCGCGGCTCGGCGGACGCCCGGCGTCGGGGGCTGGGCCGGAGCTCGGCGGACACCCGTCGCTCGGGTCGAGGCTACGCCGGGTGGTCGGGGCCGGCGAGCGGAGCGGGACCGGGGCCGCCCGTGCCGCCGCCTGTGCTTTCGCCCGTGCCGCCGGCCGCGTCGCCGCCCGTGCCGCCGCCTGTGCTTTCGCCCGTGCCGCCGGCCGCGTCGCCGCCCGTGCCGTCGGGTGGGCGCCACGCCGCCGGGAGGCTGCCCAGGACGGCTGCGATCCCGGTGCGCCGGGCGACCTCCACCAGCGCGCGGGCCATCACCGAACCGGGCTCCCGGGCGGCGATCACCAGGCCGATCGGGGCGCTGTGCACCGGCTCCACCAGCGGGACGGCCCGCATGCCGTACGGCACGCCGAACACGTGCAGCCAGGCGTACGGCACGATGCTCGCCCACTGGCCGGTCCGCACGTGAGCGAAGAGCGAGGCCACCGAGTCCGTCTCGATCCGCGGGGTCGGCGCCAGCCCGAGTACCGCGAAGACCTCGTCGAGCACCCGCCGGCCCTGCATGCCCGCGTGCAACAGGCACAGCGGCAACCCGGCGGCCTCCGCCCAGGTCGCCCTCGGGTGGCGGGCCAGCTCGTCGGCCGGGCCGGTCAGCAGGACGTACCGCTCCTCGTACAGGGGCAGCGCGCGCAGGCCGTCGGAGTCCGGCCCGGGCAGGTAGGTGATGCCCGCATCGATCTCGAAGTTCCGCACCTGGCGCAGGAGTTCCTCCGCCCGCAGGTCGGTGGAGAGCTGCACGGCGGCCAGCGGATGGGCGGCGCAGAACGGCCCGGTGAGCAGGGAGACGGCGCCCGAGGCGGTCGGCACCGAGCCGATCCGCAGCCGTCCGCTCAGCCCGGTGCGCAGCGCGTCCACCTCGTCCCGCAGGGCGGCCCGGTCGGCCAGGATCCGCTGCGCCCAGAGCACGATCCGCTCGCCCTCGGGGGTCAGGCCCTCGTAGGCGCGGCCGCGCCGGACCAGCAGCACCTTCAGCTCGTCCTCCAGCTTGCGGACGGCTTCGGAGAGCGCGGGCTGGGAGACGTGGCAGGCCTGGGCGGCGCGGGCGAAGTGGCGCTCCCGGGCGAGGGCGACGAGGTATTCGAGCTGGCGGAAGAGCATCCTAGTCGGCCTCCCGGGCGGAGCCGCGGTCGGTCTCCCGGGCCGACTCGTGGCCGGCCTCCCGGGCGGAGCCGACCGGTTCCGTGTCGATCCGGTCGGTGCGGGTGTAGACGTTCATCGAGTCGCCGCGCAGGAAGCCGACCAGGGTCAGGCCGGTCTCCTCGGCGAGGTCCACGGCCAGCGAGGACGGGGCGGAGACCGCCGCCAGCATCGGGATGCCCGCCATCACGGCCTTCTGGACCAGCTCGAAGGACGCCCGGCCGCTGACCATCAGCACCGTGCCGCGGGCCGGCAGCAGGCCCTCGCGCAGGGCGTGACCGACCACCTTGTCCACGGCGTTGTGCCGGCCGACGTCCTCGCGCAGGCACAGCAGCTGCCCGTCGGCGTCGAACAGGCCTGCCGCGTGCAGGCCGCCGGTGCTGTCGAAGACCTTCTGGGCGGCGCGCAGCCGGTCGGGCAGCGCGGACAGCAGCGCGGGGGTGACGCGCAGCGCGTCCTCGGCCACGCTCCAGGGCGCGGTGGTGCGCACCGCGTCCAGGCTGGCCTTGCCGCACAGGCCGCAGGAGGACGTGGTGTAGAAGTTGCGCTCCAACGAGGCGTCGGGGGCGGGCACGCCGGGGGCGAGGACGACGTCCACGACGTTGTAGGTGTTGCCGCCGTCGGCGGTGGCGCCGGCGCAGTAGCGGATGCCGGCCACCTGGTGGGCGGCGTGCAGCGCACCCTCGCTGACCAGGAAGCCGGCCGCCAGGTCGAAGTCGCTGCCGGGGGTGCGCATGGTCACCGTCAGCGGGCGCCCGCCGACCCGGATCTCCATCGGCTCCTCGGCGGCCAGGGTGTCGGGGCGGTGCGTGGGCGTGCCCTGGCGCAGGCGCAGCACTCTGCGCGGGACGGTCACTCGGCCCATGGTCGTCGGCTCCTCGGATCGGTCGGTGCGGGCTGCGCCGCGGACGGTGTCGCGGACCGGCCGTGGATCACGTCGTGAATCACGTCATGAATCACGTCGTGAATCACGTCGTGGGCCGGGTCGTGGACGCCGTCGTGGCGGACGCTACGGATGAATCCTCGCTCGTCCGGTGGCCGAGGTGCGCCGCGCGGTCCGGTTCGGGCAGGTGACGGCGGCTGTGCGCGGCCGTCACGGCCAGGCAGAGCAGGCCCACCGCGGCCATGGCGATCAGCAGGGCCGGGTAGGAGGCGTGGCCGACCGTTCCGGCGAGCAGCAGCGGCGTGAGGAAGCCGCTGGAGGTGGTGCTCTGGTAGAGCGAGGCGGCGCTTGGAGCGGCCGGGCCGGTCGGGCCGACGGGGTCGACGGGGTCGACGGGGTGGGTGGGCTTGGGCCGCTCGGCGGTCCTCGGCGTCAGCCGTTCCACCTCGTGCAGCCCCGCGCCGAGCGTCAGCCCGTACCCGGTGCCCAGCACGACGGCGGCCGCGACCACCAGCCCCACCGAGTCGTGCCCGGCGGCGAGGGCGCCGATCAGCAGCCCGGCGATGACGGTACCCATCGCGGCGAGGGTGGCCCGCGCGCTGCCGCGGTCGTCCAGCCGGGCCGCGAAGGGCTGGGCGAGCACGCCCATGGCGAGCGTCAGTGCCGCCACCAGGCCGCCGAACAGCGGCGCGTAGCCGGGGACGCGGTCGGCGACCAGCGGGGGCAGCACGACGTACGCCACGGTGGCGGAGCCGAGCACGGCCGGGCTGGCCGGGAGGACGACGTAGCGGAAGCGGGGGTGCCGGACGGCCGTGCGGTGCTGGTCGCCGCGGTCGCCGCGGTCGCCGTGTTCGGCGCCGGGTTCCGCCCGCGGCCCCGGGCAGCGGCCCGGTGCGGTCTCCGGCAGTCGGCGGGTCGCGCGCAGCACCAGCAGACAGCCGAGGGCGTGGGCGAGCGCGGGCAGCAGCATCGGGCCGGGCAGCCACTCGGCGAGCACCCCGGAGGCCAGTGCGCCCACCGAGAACCCGGCTCCGGTGGCGTACATCGCACGGCGGGCCGAGACGGCCGGCGGTACGGACGGACCGGAGAGCTCCCGGAGCCAGGCCGTCCCGGCAACGAAGACCAGCCCGGCGGCGAAGCCGGTGGCCGATCGGGCGGCGTACACGGCCGGTTCGTCCGCCGCGGCCAGGACGACGCTCGCGGCGGCGGACAGGACCAGCGCGCCGCGCACCACCCGCCGACGGCCGTACCGCCCGGCCGCGGCGCGGCCCAGCAGCAGGCCGGGGACCAGCCCGACCAGATAGACCGAGAACATCGCGGCCAGCGACAGCGCCGACCAGTCGGTGCGCTCCCGGTACACGGTGGCCAGGGCGGTGAACTGGTTCGCGCCCCAGGCCGCGACGGCCACGGCTGCCGCCGCCGGGACCCAACGGGCGGAAAGGCGTCCGGACGGACCGGCGGGGATTTCGTCGACCGGGTCGTCGATGGTCCTCATGTTCCGCCGTTTCGCCTTTTCCGGGTTTCCTGGAATTCTCGATCCCAGTGTGTTGTCCGAGGCGGGCAGGCGTCAAAGAGGCCATTCCTGTGGCGTGATAGGCGGCGCTTGTCGAGGTATTCCGCGGGGGCTCACGGATATCGCCGTCCGCGCGATCGGGAATCGATCCGCACTATTCGACCGCGGGATTTCCGCGGACGGGGGCGACGCCTCGGGTCCGCCCGGCTCAGTCCGCGTTGCGCCCCACCGACAGCACGACCGCGCTGGTCGCGCCGCCGCCCGGCGTCTCGTAGTGCACCGTGTCCCCGGCGTGGCGTCCGATCAGCGCCTTCCCGAGCGGGCTGTCGAAGGTCACCAGGGTTTGTTCCCGCTCCTCGGCGAGCTCCGAGACCTCGACGGTCTCCTCCGCCCCGTCGGCGAACCGCACGGTCACGGTGGACCCCACCCCGACCACTTCCGTCGACGGCGCCCCGGCGACGGACGCCTCGCGCAGCCGCTCCTCCAGCTCGGCGATCCGCCGGTCCAGCCGCGTCACCTCCGACGCCCGCTGCAATTCGTCCGCCGCATCCGCCCGGTCCCCGACCGGCTCCACCCCGCGCAGCGTCGCGGCCACCTCCCCCCGCTCCGCCCGCAGTTGCGCCAATTCCTCCTGCACCGCACGCAGGCCCTCGGCACTGATGGGTTCGGGACCACCGGTCATACCTGCTCCCGGGTCTCTCGCGAAACGCTCAAACACCGGCCGCCTCCCATTACCCCACCCCACCGGGCCCCGGGCAACTCCGCCCCCGGGGGCGCTACTCGGCGTCGTCGGAGCGGACCTGGCCGGATCCGACCTGACCGTCACCGGGTGAGGGCGTCCACCGGCCGGTCGCCCGTTCCCTGCCGCGGCACGACCGGCCGGAGGAACCCGCTCGGCGTCCCGTGCCAGGAGACGGAGAGTGCCTCCCGCGCCCGCGTGCACGCCACGAAGAGGAGGCTCAGTTCGCCGTTCAGATCCTCCCGGTGCTGCTGCGGGTCCGTGTCCTCCGGGGTGATCGCGCTGCGCATCGGCATGACGCCGTCGCTCACGCCCGCGACGGCGACGCAGCGGAACTCCAGTCCCTTCATCCGGTGCATGGTCCCGATCCGCACGCCGGGGGACGGCGCGTTGCCGAGCAGGTAGGCGGGTGTCCCGGCCTGCTCCAGTGCCTGGGCGATGTCGCGGCCGAGCTGGACGGTCCGGGTGGCGACACCGACGTCCTCCGGGCTCACACCGGAGGCGGTCCACTCCCCGATGCGGGCGACGAGTGCCCGGATCTCCTCGGCCTTGTCGACGTGACCGTGCGTCTCGGGGTGCGCGCCGTGCAGGGTCGAGTGGTAGCCGACGAGGGATTCCTCCCCGCCGTCCAT
Source organism: Kitasatospora sp. NPDC097691 (assembly GCF_040302665.1). Taxonomy (NCBI): domain Bacteria; kingdom Bacillati; phylum Actinomycetota; class Actinomycetes; order Kitasatosporales; family Streptomycetaceae; genus Kitasatospora; species Kitasatospora sp. NPDC097691. Next base: position 9,848 of record NZ_JBEORY010000046.1, read on the forward strand.
GTCGTCCGGGCGTTCGCCGGTGAGCAGGGACGCGGACCAGCTGAGGATCTCGTGCGTGGTCCGGTAGTTGATCCGCAGCCGGGCGGACCGCCCGACCACCTGGATCCCGAGCGAGCGCAGCGAGACCTTGTTCCCGTAGATCCGCTGGTGCGGGTCACCGGCGAGGAACAGGTCGTCCGGCCCGGGTGCGACGAGTGCGCGCAGGAACCGCCACTGCGCGGGGTGCAGGTCCTGGGCCTCGTCGATCACCACGTGCCGGAACGGGCGGTCGCCCTGTTCGTCGAGCACCCGTGCGGCCTGCGCGCAGACCTGCAGGAAGGTCCACTCCCCGGCCTGCCGCAGCTCCTCCTCGAACGCGGCCACCGCGCGCCACAGTTGGGCCTTCTTCAGCGGTCCGAGGGCCGTGCCCCGGCCGGACCGCGATGCCCTCAGGTACTGCTCCGGGCCCTCGATCGCCTGGGCCAGGACGACCTGTCGCCACTCCTGGTCGAGGAAGACGTCGGTGAAGTCGAGTCCGAGCCGCTGGGCGATCCGTCCCCAGCGGGCGAGGACCGCGCGCTGGTTGAAGACGATCTTCAGCGGCGCGCCGCCCCGGGAACGGCGGAGGACCTCGTTGGCCAACGCGTCGACGGTGACCACCCGGACCTTCGCCCTGATCCGCTCGTCCGTGACGAGCAGGGCCAGGCAGCGTTCCAGCTCCGCGGCGAGGTCCTTGGTGTAGGTGGTGAGCAGCACCGATCCGTCGGGGGCGTCCGGGGGCAGCCGGCGCGCCAGGTGGTAGGTCCGGTGCAGGGCCACCACGGTCTTGCCGGTACCCGGGCCGCCGGTGACACGGGCGGGCCCGTTGTACGAGTCCCGGTAGGCGATCCGGTACTGGGCCGGGTGCAGGAAGATCCGCCACGCGTCGAACGGGCGCTCCAGGATCTCCAGCAGTTCTTCGGGGCAGGACACCAGGGCGACCCGGCCGCGTGCGTGCGCCATCGCCGAGACCAGCCCGTCCCCGGGCTGTGCGGTGCTCACCGGAGCCGCCGCCCGCGCGTACGCCTGGACGATCTCACGGTCGATGTCGGCGGGCTCCATGCCGCTGGCGAGGCCGATCAGTACGTCGAACTGCTGCTCCGGCAGGACCCGGTGGAGCGCTTCCAGGTGGGCTTCGTCGGGCAGCAGCCGGATGATCGGCAGGATCTCCTCGTCGATGCCCAGGCTGCGCAGGACCTTGTCGGAACGGTCGGCGAAGAGCCGCCGGGGTTCGTCGGTGGCCCGGGTCCGCAGTGACGCGGTGGCGTGTTCCAAGGCGACGTCGTTGCGGATCTCGACGCCCTGGGTGGCGGCGTTGACCGAGGCCCGGTGCTTGACCGCCCAGTCGTTGGCCTTGTCGTGCGGGAGGACCTTCAGCAGCAGGTAGCCGTCGCCCCGGTCGGCCTTGAGGACGACGCCGCGCCAGAAGTCGGTGATCCGTATGGTCCGGATCCTGGGGTCCCGCTGATGGGTGAGCTTCTCCAGGTGCGCGCCGGCGTGCGTCGCCCCGGTGAACTTCTCGAAGGTCTCGAAGACCCTCCGCTGCACCGACTTCTCCAAGCCCGCGAACTCCATCAGGAAGTCCCGGTGCATACCCAGCGTCGCCACGCAGGCCCCCTCACGCCTTGTCCGGTCGGGCAGTGCGATCACTGTACTGGCCCGATGATCACTCGGGGCGCGTACGGACGACCGCGGGGCGTGCCCACCGGGGAAGCGGCGCGCAGTCGGGCCGGGGAGCCGGCGCAGCAGCTCCCGCCGCGCCTCGGTGTCGTCGAACGGGCGCGGTCCTTGAGGTACTGGAACGCCAATTCCGCCGTCCCCGACACGGGGCAGGGCGCGAGCGGCCACAGCAGCTGCGGTTGCGGGTCCGTCCCGGTGTCGGGCATCGGGAAGCAGCTGGTCTCGTCGCAGCGGCCGTGGCCGACGTGGCCGCCCTGGAGCTCCCAGAAGCGCAGCGTCCCCAGCACTCCGCACCACCGACTCGCTCTGGTTCTCGGCCAGTTGAGTGCCGAACCGCTCTGCCGCCGCCGCGTTCTCGGCGTCGGGCAGCGGGTCGTGCAACGGGTGGTCGGAGCGCTTGGGGTTGTCGTCGGACAGCGTCAGGTCGCCGAGGGTGTGCACCAGCAGTGCGCGGCCGGCGAGCCGCCGCCGGTGTGCTGCTCCACGAGCTCGGACACGTCGTCCCAGAGCTGCTGCAGCTGCGCACGCTCCCGGCTGTAGGTCCGCTGGTACAGCGGAACCTGGAACTGCTTCTCCCCCCCCCGGACCAGCTTGAGGAACGTGATCTCCTGCGCCCGCATGGCCCCCCTTCATCCGGATCGTGCACGGAGCTTCGTGTCCGGCACCGGCCGACAGGCTACGGGTGCGGGCGCCGGGCGCGGGCGACGGCGGCGGGGTGCGCGGGCGGGTCCCGAGGGTGGCGGTGATCACCTTCTGGGGTGGGGTGGCGCGGGAAAGCGCAGGTCGGGGGCTCGGGGGAAACGGGGGGACGTGGGACCGGCCGCTGGGCCGCGGGCGGGCGAAGCTACCATGTGGGCAACACCCTCAGCTCGAAAGATGGACTTGTGACTGTCAACGACGACGTGTTCACGGACTGGAAGAACCGCGAGGAGATCGCGGAGTCGATGATCCCGATCATCGGGCGGCTGCACCGGGAGCGGGACGTCACCGTCCTGCTCCACAGCCGTTCCCTGGTGAACAAGTCGGTGGTCAGCATCCTCAAGACGCACCGTTTCGCCCGGCAGATCGCGGGCGAGGAGCTCTCGGTCACCGAGACGATGCCGTTCCTGAGCGCACTGACCGCCCTGGACCTCGGCCCCTCGCAGATCGACCTCGGGATGCTCGCCTCGACCTACCGGGCGGACGACCGCGGCCTGTCGGTGGAGGAGTTCACCGCCCAGGCCGTCGCCGGTGCCACCGGTGAGAACAAGCTGGAGCGCCGGTCCGCCCAGGACGTCGTGCTGTACGGGTTCGGCCGCATCGGCCGGCTGGTCGCCCGCCTGCTGATCGAGAAGGCCTCGGGCAACGGCCTGCGGCTGAAGGCCATCGTCGTGCGCAACGGCGGCGGCGACGACCTGGTCAAGCGCGCCTCGCTGCTGCGCCGGGACTCGATCCACGGCCAGTTCCAGGGCACCATCACCGTCGACGAGGCGAACAACAAGATCGTCGTCAACGGCAACGAGATCACGGTGATCTACTCCGACGACCCGACCAAGGTCGACTACACGGAGTACGGGATCAAGGACGCGATCCTGATCGACAACACCGGCAAGTGGCGTGACCGCGAGGGCCTGTCGAAGCACCTGCGCCCCGGTATCGCCAAGGTCGTGCTGACCGCCCCGGGCAAGGGCGACGTCCCGAACATCGTGCACGGCGTCAACCACGACATGATCAAGCCGGACGAGCAGATCATCTCCTGCGCCTCCTGCACCACCAACGCGATCGTCCCGCCGCTGAAGGCGATGGAGGACGAGTACGGCGTGGTCCGCGGACACGTGGAGACCGTCCACTCGTTCACCAATGACCAGAACCTGCTGGACAACTACCACAAGGCCGACCGTCGTGGCCGTTCGGCGCCGCTGAACATGGTGATCACCGAGACCGGTGCCGCCTCGGCCGTCGCCAAGGCCCTGCCGGACCTCAAGGCGAAGATCACCGGCAGCTCGATCCGCGTCCCGGTGCCGGACGTCTCCATCGCGATCCTCAACCTGCAGCTGAAGCGGGAGACCAACCGCGAGGACGTCCTGGAGTACCTGCGCAACGTCTCGCTGACCTCGCCGCTGAAGCGCCAGATCGACTTCACCGACTCGCCCGACGCGGTCTCCAGTGACTTCATCGGCTCGCGCCACGCCTCGATCGTGGACGCCGGCGCGACCAAGGTCGAGGGCGACAACGCGATCCTGTACCTGTGGTACGACAACGAGTTCGGCTACTCGTGCCAGGTCGTCCGGGTCGTGCAGTACATCTCGGGTGTCGAGTACCCGACGTACCCGGCTCCGGCGGTCTGACCGGGCTGCGGGGATTCCTCGGCGGGGCGGTGACCGGTTGGTCGCCGCCCCGCCGGCGTTTTCCGGGCGGTACCGTGCTCGGTGGGCCGCGGGCGGTGGGAGGGACGGGGATGGCGGACGGATGGCCGACGGTCGAGTTGGATCCGGTGCGACGGCTGCGGGTGCTGGCGGCGGCCGGAGCCGGGCGTCCGCTGTTCGCCGAGCGGCGGTTCGCGGCCGGCTTCGACGCGGTGTGGTCGGTCGCCGGTGACCTGTCCGGTGAACTGCCCGGGTTGATCAGCGGGTTGCGCTCCTTCGAGGTCGGTCCCGGAGCCGGCGGGCGGGGCGGGCGGCTGGAGGGGGTCGCGGTGAGCGTCGTCGGTCACCGTGAACGGTTCGAGATCGTGCTGCGCGACGGCTGGTGCCTGATGCAGAGCCGGGTGCTGCTCGGTGGGATGGCCGCCGTACCGGACGGCGACGGGACACGCTTCGCCCTGCTCGCGGCCCTGCGGGTGCCCGGTGCCGGGCCCGTGCAGCGGTTCTTCGGCGGGCTGGTGGACCGGCGGGGCGAGGTCCTGCTGGACCGGCTGGAACGAAGGGTCGGGTCACGGGCGGACTCCGGCGGCGAATAGCCGACGGGCGGCGCGGGCCACCTCCTCGGGGCGCTCGTGCGGCAGGAAGTGCCCGCAGCCGGGGAGCACTTCGGCCGTCAGGTCGTCCGCGGGCGCGCCGGTGGTGGAGAGCAGCGCGGGGCGGATCACCGGGTCCAGCACGCCGCCGAGCAGACGGGTGGGAACGGTCAGTCGGCGGTGCCGGTACCGGCCGAGGGCCAGGCGCGGGATGTCCCGGACGACGAAGCCCCAGTGCAGCCGTTCGGCGGCGTAGGCGGCGTCGGGCGTGCTGCCGGCGGTCACGTACTCGGCCGACTCGGCTTCGCTCCACGGGGTTGCGGCGGTCACGCCGCGCCGGAGGAGGTGGGCGAGCAGGCCCGGGTGGCGGCGGACCACCCGGCGGCCGACGCCCGGGTACTCCAGCAGCGCGGTGTACCAGAACCGCCAGGCCGTCCCGAGCAGGGCGCGCTGCCGCGGCCACGGGTGGGTCATGTTGAGTGCGAGCAGGCCGGTGAACCGCTCGGGTGCGCGCAGCGCCAACTCGAAGCCGGTCCAGGCGCCCCAGTCGTGGCCGACCAGGCCGACGCGCTCCAGGCCGAGCCGGTCGAGTGCGGAGAGGACGAGGCGGGCGCGGTCGTCGGTCGTGTAGCCGGTCCGGCGCGGGGCCTGCGACCAGCCGAAGCCGGGGAGGTCGAGGCAGAGCAGGCGGAACTCCCCGTCGAGGAGGGGCAGGAGGTGCCGCCAGGCGTACCAGTGCTGCGGGAAGCCGTGGAGGAGCAGGAGGGGTATGCCGGCCCCGGCCCCGGTCGCGGGCCCGGCTTCGGCGAGGTGCAGTCGGACGCCGTCCGCGCCCTCGATGAAGTGGTGCCGCACGCCAAGGAGTTCGGGGAGCGGGCGGGGGTCGGTGTGGCGGGTCGTCGCGGTCGTAACGGTGGTCTCGGTGGTCTCGGCCATCTCGGTCCCTCGTTCCGGCTGCCGGGTGGTGTTCCCGGGAGGGGACGGGTGGTCCCCTCGGGAGAAGAGAGGGCGGAAAGCGACCGGACAATCCCCGCGGGTGGCGGAATTCTCGTCGGACTACCGGTCCTCGACGGTCCAGGCCGTGCGAAAGCCCCGGCGGGCGCGGAAGAGTCGTGAACGGACCGTTCCCAGCGGGAGATCGAGGATCTCGGCCACCGACTGTTCGTCCAGGCCCTCGACATGACGGAGCGTCAGAACAGCCCGGTGGTCGGGCGGCAGGCGTTCCAGGACGTCGCGGATGTCGGCGGCCAACTCGCCGTCGCGCACCTCGGGTTGCTCGTCGGCGGCGGCGCCGGGCGCCGCTCGGGAAGGACGGCTCAACTCCCCCGAGGCGCGGCTCGCGAACCGGACCGCCTCGCGGGCGGCGATGGCCCGGGCCCAGCCGAACAGCGCCTCGGGGGAGTTGAGTCGGCGCAGGTTCCGGACGATCGCGATCATCGCCTCCTGGGCGGCGTCGGGAGCGTCCTGCAGGGCGATCGGCGCGCAGACCCGGCCGACGTACGGCATGAGCAGGCTCACCACCTCGTCCAGCGCGAGCGCGTCGCCCTGCTGGGCGGCCCGGACCAGCGGGGCCAGGTCCGGTCGTCGGCCGTCCGCGTCCGTCATGTCGTCCCCCCGTCGATGGTCATCGTCCCGTCGATCGTCGCCGCCCCGGGTGGACGGTACTGGACGGGGCCGGGAGCCGGAGCGGCGGGCGGGGTGGCGGGCGGCGCGGGGGCGACGGTGGACGGGGGTGGAGCTGCGGCTATGTTGAGGGGTCACGGACAGACAGCCGGAGGGAGCGGGCAATGGGGATGGGTGGTCGGCGGGTGGCCGCAGGGGTGGCGGCCGGGGTGCTGGCGGCGGTGCTGGCCGGATGCTCGTCCGGAGGGTCGAAGGGCGCCGCCGGGACGGCGTCGGGAGCGCCGGGTGCGGCGGCGAGCACGGCCGCCGGTACGGCAGCGGCATCCGCGCCCGCGGACCCGGGCGCACCCTCGGCGGCGCCGACGGCGGCCGCGTCCGGGGCGGCTCCGGCCCCGGGGAGCGCACCGGCGGCCGCGCCCACGTCGGCCGCCGCGGCGGCGCCCGCCGCAGACCTGGAGACGACCCTGCTGGACGACAAGCTGGTCGGTCAGGTGCTGCCGGACGCCAAGGTGATGGCCGGGTGGGAGGAGGAGAAGCGCCAGGTCGACACCGCCGACCACACCGTCACCTGCACCGCCGCCAAGCCCTGCACGGGCAAGCCGCTGAGCGCGTCGGTCCGGTTCTCCTCGGGCGACGTGGTCACCCGCTTCATCGTGGAGACCCTGCCCGGCCGCGACGCGGCGAAGAACCGGCTGAACGAGACGTACGCCTCGTACGCGGCCGGGCCGTTCAAGAAGATCGACACCCCGGCGCTGGGCAGCGAGAGCCAGGCCTTCCAGGGGCCGCTGGCCCAGGGCGAGGGCGTCGGCATCGTGGTGCGCTCGGGCACCGTGGTGGCCAGCGTGACCACCGAGGGCGGTCCGGTCGACGTGGCCGCGACGCGGCGGTTCGCGGTGATGCTGGTCAAGCGGATCGAGCAGGCGCAGTCGGGCAAGACGCCGGACGCCGGGCCCGGACTGGCCTGACAGGGCGGACGCGGCGGAGCGGGGGGCGGACGCGGGGAAGCGGGTGCGGCGGGGCGGACGCGGGGGCCGCGTGCGGTGAGCCGGACGCGCGGATCGGGGCCGCTGCTTGCTCGGCCGCTCGGCCCTCGGTCGGCCGGTGGTAGGCCGTGTGGTGCCCGTCCGTCAGTGATGGCTGGGTTCGTGCAGGCCGAGCGTGACCCAGCTGTCCAGCGCGCAGTGCGCCATCCGCCACCCGCGCAGCGGGCCGTCCGCGCCGGTCAGCTCCGCGCAGGCGACGACCAGGGCGGCCTCGGCGGTGAGCGGGTGGTCGGCGAGGGTGAAGACCACCGCGTCCACGGTGCCCGGTCCGGCCAGGATCCGGGCGTGTTCGATCCGGACCGGACCGAGCAGCCCGCGCTCCAGCCCCTCCCGTACGGCCTCGGGGGTCGGCTGGTCCGAGCTGCGGGGGCCGCCGGGAGCGCGCAGGTGGAAGCGGATGACGTGCACGGTCCAAGACTGACGGATCGTCGACTCGTGCGGCGGCGGTGGGCCGTGGCAGATCTCTGTCAGGCAGATAGATGTCACCCCTGATGCCCGTTCGTGCCGCTTCGGTGCGGTTCCCGGGTCACTCCCGTGCCGTTTCCGGGCCACTCCCGGGTCACTGCCGGGGCACTCGCTGGTCGCTCCCGTGCCACGCCCCGGCCCGTCGCGGAGTCGGCAGGGCGCTGGGCTGGGGAAACGGATGTCAGTCGCGCGTGATATGTACTCATCTCGGGTGGCCGCCGTGCGGCCGGCCGTGCGATAGATGCCGATGACGTTCGAGGGGGCCAACACATGCCGCTGTTCCGACGCCGCTCCGGCGAGGAGGGCGCGCAGGACCGGACCGGGCGGCGAGGGTTCGGGTTCGGCCGGCGCGCCGCCGGGGCGAAGGCGGCCGCCCGCGCGGGCGAGCCACGGCTCGACCCGACCTTCGGGGACGAGTCCGTGCGCCTGGTGCTCGCGCAGGCCGCGGCCGGGGACTGGGCCGCGCTGCGCCCCGCGCTCGCGGCCGTCGAGGACGACACCGAGCTGACTCACCTCGCCGGGGCGATCGCCGACGTGCCCGGGGTCGAGGAGTGGACGGGCCGGGTCCTCGCCGACACCCCGGACGACACGGTGGCGCTGCTGCTCTCCGGCGCCCGGCAGGTCACCTGGGCGTGGGAGGCGCGGACCCGCGCCCGGGCCAAGCACGTCACCGAGGACCAGTGGAAGCTGTTCCACCAGCGGCTGGACACCGCCGAGGAACAGCTGCTGGAGGCGGCCGAGCGCGAGCCCGGCTGGCTCGCCCCCTGGTACTTCCTGCAGATCAGCGCCCGCGGCGCCTCGCTCGGTCCGGAGATCGCCACCTGCCGCTTCGAGGCCGCCGTGCGCCGCGCACCCGGACACGCGGGCTCGCACCGGCAGCGGCTGCAGCAGCTGTGCGCCAAGTGGGGCGGCTCGCACGAGGAGATGCACGCGTTCGCCCGTTCGGCGATGCTGGCCGCGCCCGAGGGCAGCCACCTCGGCGAGCTGGTGGTGCTCGCGCATCTGGAGCACTGGCTGGACCTCCCGGACGGTGAAGACCACGCCTACCTCACCAGCCCGACGGTGCTGGCCGAGCTGCAGGAGGCCGCCTTCCGGTCCGTCCTGCACCCGGACTTCAAGCCGGTGCACGGCTGGCAGGGCACCTTCAACACCTTCGCGATGGCCTTCTCGCTCGCCGACCAGCGCAAGACCGCCCGGCTGCTGTTCGACGCGCTGGACGGGGCCGTCACCGAGTCGCCCTGGCACTACCTCTCGGGGAACCCGGTCAAGGCCTTCCGCGCCCACCGCGACCGCTGCGCCGCGTACTGAGGCCGGCCGTGCACCCACCACGGCCGACCGTGTCCGACACCGCCGGTGTCCTGATGCAGAGCCGCATCGCGACGCCGTAGCGCGTGCCGGCGCCGGACGCCGACCGTCTGCCGGTGCCGACGACCGCCGGCACCGACCGTCTGCCGACACCGACAGCCCGCCGATGCCGGCCGCCCGACGACGCCGACCGTGTCCCGGCGGCCAGTCGCGCCCCCTGAAACGTCACCCACCCGCGATCGAAAGAGCCTCCGGTGTCCCCAACCGACAACCCGACGAGTGCGCAGCACACCTTCCAGGTTGACCTGCGCGGCCTGGTGGACCTGCTCTCCCACCACCTCTACTCCAGCCCGCGCGTCTACCTGCGCGAGCTGCTGCAGAACGCGGTGGACGCGATCTCCGCCCGCCGCGCCCTCGACCCCGAGGCGCCGGCCCGGATCACCGTCCGCGCCGACGACGAGCTGTCCGTCACCGACACCGGCGTCGGCCTGACCGAGAAGGACGTCCACACCTTCCTCGCCACCATCGGCCGCAGCTCCAAGCGCGACGCCGACGGCCGCCTCGACGGCGCCGGACTGGCCAAGGCCCGGGGCGACTTCATCGGCCAGTTCGGCATCGGCCTGCTCGCCTGCTTCGTGGTCGCCGACGAGATCACCGTGGTCACCCGCTCCGCCGCCGCCCCGGACGCCCCGGTGATCGAGTGGCGCGGCAGCTCCGACGGCAGCTACACCATCCGCACCCTGCCCGCCGAGGCCAAGCCCGAGCCGGGCACCACCGTCACCCTGGCCCCGCGCGCCGACGCCGCCGAGTGGACCCGCCCCGCCCGGGTGCTCACCCTCGCCCGGGACTTCGGCAGCCTGCTGCGCCACGACGTCACCGTGATCGACGCGGGCGGCACCGAGCACCGGGTGAACCGCACCCCGCCGTGGGCCGAGCGGTACGCCTCGCCGCTGGCCAAGCGCGACGCGCTCGGCGAGTACTGCCGCGCCACCTTCGACTTCACCCCGCTCGACACCATCGAGCTGGACCTGCCGCTGGTCGGCCTGCGCGGCGTCGCGTACGTGCTGCCGGACGCCGCCCCGCCCTCGCGCCGCAACGGACACCGGGTGCACCTCAAGGGCATGCTGCTCTCCGATCAGGCCGACGAGCTGCTGCCGGACTGGGCGTTCTTCGTCCGCTGCGTCGTCGACACCGACGGCCTGCGCCCGACCGCCTCCCGCGAGGGCCTGTACGCCGACGAGACGCTGGCCGCCGTCCGCGACGCGCTCGGCGCCAGGATCCGCGACTGGCTGACCGGCCTGTCCGCGAGCGACCCGGCGCTGCTGCACCGCTTCCTGTCCGTGCACCACCTGGCGGTCAAGGAACTCGCGCGCTACGACGACGAGTTGCTGCGGATGATGCTGCCCTGGCTGCCGTTCGAGACCACCGACGGCAACGTCACCCTGGACGAGTTCGCCCGCAGCCACCCGGTGGTGCTGGTGACCCGCACGGTCGAGGAGTTCCGCCAGGTCGCCCCGATCGCCGGCGCGGCCGGCCTCGGCGTGGTCAACGGCGGCTACACCTACGACCGCGACCTGGTGCACCGGCTGCCGGAGATCCGCCCCGGCGTCTCGGTCTCCGACCTCGACCCGGGCACCGTCACCGCGCACCTGGACACCGTCGACCCGGCCGCCGAACTGGCCGCGAACGCGTTCCTGGCGATCGCCCGCGAGGTGGTCGGTCGGTTCGACTGCGACGTCGCCCTGCGCAGCTTCCACCCGACCAACGCGCCCGCCCTGCTGCTCGACAACCGGGAGGCCCGGCACGAGCGCACCCGCGCCCAACTCGCCGACGAGGCCGACGGGTTGTGGGCGGACATCCTCGGCTCGCTGCGCGCCGAGGTGCCCCGCGCCCAGCTGGTGCTCAACCACCTCAACCCGCTGGTGCGCCGCGCCGCGACGGTGACCAACCGCGAGCTGGCCGTCACCGCCGTCGAGGCGCTGTACGGGCAGGCCGTGCTGATGACCCGCCGCCCGCTCAAGGCCAGCGAGTCCGCCCTGCTCAACCGCTCGTTCATCAGCCTGCTCGACCACGCCATGCTCGGCCACGAGGCCGGCGGGCCGGGCGAGGCCGGCGGCCGCAACCGCGACGACGAGAAGGAGGCGTGATGCTGGACACCCCCGACGCGGTGATGGCCGCGCTGCACGAGAACGACGCCCGCCCGTACGGTCGCACCCGGACCGTCACCGCCGAGGAACTCGTCGACGCCGCCGAGCAGTTCGACGACACCAAGGTCCGCTCGATGGCCCTGCTTGAGCTGATGGAGGCCTACGAGTACGACGGCGAGCGCAACAAGACCCCGGTCGTCTTCGCCCGCGTGCTCAAGCTGTGGGACACGGACCCGGACGGCTTCGGCGAGTGGGCCCGCCACCAGGTGTTCTGGCGCTTCAAGTGGGTGGCCGGTGCGCTGCGGGACAACCCGGACGTGCCGCTGGCAGCCGTCGAACGCTGGCTCACCGAACTGCGCGACCGCTACCGCGCGGCCGGCTTCGGCCTCCAGCCCTACTACGCCGAGCGCTACCACCTGGCCGACGTCACCGGTGTCGGCGTCCAGGAGGCCTACGAGCTGTGGGCGGCCCGCCCGCGCTCCGAGATGAGCGACTGCCCGGCCTGCGAGACCCGGTCCCGCGCCCGGCACTTCCTCGACCTCGGCGACGACGCGCGGGCACTGGAGGTGCTGGCCCCGGTGCTGAGCGGCCGCAGCACCTGCGAGCTGGAGCCCTACCTCAGCCAGTCCGTCGCCCTGCTGCCGCTGCTGCGCCGCGACCGGCTGGACGAGGCCCGCTCCGCACACCTCACCGGCTACCGCTTCGCGCGCGGCAAGTCCTCGATGCTGGGCTCCGTCGCCCGGCACATCGAGTTCTGCGCGCTGTCCGGCAACGAGCCGCGCGGCCTCGAACTGCTCGCCGAGAACCGCGACCTGTTCGCCGTCACCGGCGAGGCCGCCTCCCGGCTGGACTTCCTGACCGGCGTGGAGGTCCTGATCGCCGCCCTGGCCCGGGCCGGCCACGGCGACCTCACGGTCAGCGGCCCGGCCGGCACCGCGTGGACGGTGGACACCCTGCTCGCCCACCTGCGCGCCGAGGCGGACGCGCTGGCGGCCCGCTTCGACGCGCGCAACGGTACCGATGCGGTCGGCGCCGCGCGGCGGGCCCGGCTGGCCGTCGAACCGCTGCTGGCCGAGCCGCTGGCCCTGGGCGTGCGCGCCGCCGCCGCGCCCGGGCTGTCCGCGGCCGCCCCGGCCGTCGCGCCCACGCCGCGCCGGGCCGTCGAGGCGGAGCCGGAGGACTTCGTCGCCCTGGTGGTGCGGGCCCGGGAGCTGGACGTGCTCGGGCACCCGGACTCCGACCGGCTCTGGAAGCGGATCGCCGAGCGTGTCGCCGCCGCGGACTTCGTCCACCCCGAGGGCACGGAGGTGGGCAGCCCCGAGCGGCTGCGCGCCGAACTCGCCGAACAGCACGCCCACGAAGCGCTGCAGCGCGACGAGCACGCCGAGGGCAGGGTCGGACTGCTTGCCGCCGCCGAGTTGTTCGAGCAGGCGGGGATGCCCGGAGCGGCGCTGATGGTCCGCACCCGCTCGCTGATCGTCGAGCTCGACGAGCCGTCCGACGGTGACTCGTCCGGCGGTGACGCGTCCGGCGGTGACGCGTCCGACGGTGACTCGTCCGGCGAGGGCGTCGACTCCGGCTCCGGTGGTGGCACGGGCAAGGCGGCCGACTGGGCGGCGCTCGATGCGGCGCTGGCCCGGGCCGAGGAGTTGCGGGCGACGGGCGGGCTGACCGACGACGACTACCTGATCGTGCTGCAGACCCGCGCCTACGCCGCCCACCACGACCTGGTCGAGTCGCTGTCCGAACCCTCCGCCGAGACCGCCGCGCGCTTCGAGGCGGCGGTCGGCGGCTACCACCGGACCGCCGTCGAGCTGGGCTCGGCCCGGCGGGCCGCCACTTCCCGGCAGTACACCGCCGACGCCGCCGCCCGGCAGGGCCGGTTCGCCGAGGCGGCCGCCGAACTACGCGAGGTGCTGGCCCAGTTGGACGGCGCCGACCTGCCGTGGCACACCCCGCGGGTGCTCGGCCTGCTGGGCCAGGTGCTGCTGCAGAGCCGCGAGCCGGCCCAGGCCGTGGAGGTGTTCCACCGGGCCCTGGCCGAGGCCGCCCGCTGGGGTGACGACTCCTACCCGTACGCGCCGACGTACATGATGCTCGGCCACTCCTGCATGCAGGTGGGGGACCTCGGCGGCGCGGTCCGCGCGCTGTCGGAGGCCGCCGCGCGCTACGACCGCAAGGGTGCGGAGGCCGCCGAGGAGGCCGCCCAGGTGCGGCTGCAACTGGCCGACGTGCTGCGCGACACCGGTCGGGCGGCGGACGCGGTCGCCGTCCTGGAGTCGGTGCTGCTCGACGCGTCGGCGGCGCGGCTGGACGTCAGGATGCTCGCCCAGACCCGGCTGGACCTCGCCCGGGGCCTGGCCGAACTGGAGGAGTACCGGGACGCCGCCGAGGAGTACCTCCGGCTGGCCGATCTGGTGGCCGACTGGGAGGACCAGGAGACCCACACCATGGTCGCCTGCGAGGCCACCCTGGCACTTGCCCAGGCGGACCGCTGGGACGCCGCCGAAGCGGCGCTCGGGCGGGCCCGCGAGGCCCACGGCAAAGCCCCGCAGGTCGACCAATTTGCCGCCACGCTGCGCGAGTTGGCGCGGATCACGATGCGCGCGCAGGGCGCCGACGGGCTGGACCGCGGGCTGGCGCTGCTGACCGAGGCGGACGCGGCCGGCGCCACCGCCGAGGAGCGCGGCCTGGAGTACAACGCCTGGTACCTGCGCGGCGGTTCGCACTACGAGCGGGCGCGCTGCCTGGCCGTCGCCGAGCGGTACGAGGAGGCGCTGGCGGAGGTCGAGCGCGCCGTCGCGGTGTACGAGCACGGCGGCGAGCGGGCCGAGGCACCGCGGGCGGAGTCCGTCCGGCTGGCCGCGCTGATCGAGGGCAGCGACCTCGGCCGCACCACGGCGGCGGTGGCCCGGCTGACCGCCGGCATCGCGCGCTGCGAGGCGGCCGGGCTGCCGGAGGCGGCGGAGGTGCTGGCGGAGCTGCGGGAGCGGTTCGCGGCGTCGGACTGACGCAGGCGTCGACGTAGCGCAGGCGCCGAGGCAGCGGCGGGCGCCGAGGTGGCGCGGGTGCCCGGGTGGTGCAGGCGTCGGGCCGGCGAGGGGCGTCGGGCCTGCGCGGGCGTCGAAGTGACGTGAGGGGCCCCGGGGTTGTGGATCCCGGGGCCCTTTGCGTGTGCGGTTCCGCGTTCCGCCGTTCGGTCAGCAGGGGCCGTCGTCGGCCCAGACGCCCCACTGGCCGCTGGCGCTCGGCACCTCGTTCAGTGTCCACCACTTGGCGTGGTAGTTGTGCCCGTTGTAGGAGACCTTGGCGCCGCCGGTGTACGTGGTGCTCGCGCTCCAGGCGGGGGCGGTGCAGGTGCCGGGGCCGGTCGGCGGTGTGGTCGGGGGAGTGGTGGGCGGGGTGGTGGGTGGGGTCGCGCCGGCGAACTTCACCGTGTACTTGGTGAAGTCCCAGTCGTTCTGCGCCACGCTGGAGCAGGAGCCGGACAGCCCCGGGTCCACCGGGCCCTGACACTGCCGGTCCCGGTTGACCGACCAGTAGGTGTACCGGGCCAGGCCGTGCGCGGTGGCGAAGTCCAGCACGGTCTGGAAGTCGGCCTGGCGGAAGTACTCGGCGGCATCGGTGCGGCCGTTCATCATCGACACGCCCTCGTGGGCGTACGCGGTGGCCTCGCTCCAGCCGAACGTGGTCTGCAGGATTTGGTTGAACTTCACCAGTGCGTCGGTCTGCGCCGCCGCGCCGTTGAAGCCGCCGTCGAACGGCATGATGGAGTAGTTGTTCGGCGTGAAGCCCTGGGACTTGGCCTCGTTGAGCATCTGGGTGCCGAACCAACCGGTGCCCGCATTGGTGCCAGCGGTGGTGATCGAGACGTACAGGCCCGGGTTGTTCTGCTGGAGGATCCTCGCCGCGCCGATCTCGTTGTGGATGGCCGCGGTGTTCTCGTACTCCGGCTCCTCCAGGTCGAAGTCGATGGCCTTGAGCTGGTACTTGGTGATCACCTTCTGGTACCCGGCGGCGGTTGCTTCCGGCGTGCCGCAGACCTGGCCCAGCTTGGTGCCGCCGTACCCGCCGACGGACACCGAGACGTCCCCGCCCTTGTTGCGGACGGCCTGGATGACGTTCGGCATGGTGGTGTCGGTGTCGATCGAGGAGGTGCCGCCCCAGGCGGGGGAGCAACTGTTGCCCTGGGCCAGGATGAACGCCAGTTGGAAGGCCTTCTGGCCGGTGGCGTCCATGACGGCGGCGGCGTCCGGCGGGTTGTTGTCCTCGGGCATCAGGTACGGGGCCGAGGCGTACCAGTTGCTGCCCAGGCCGGTCGCGGCGGTCGCGACGGTGGTGTCCGCGGAGGCGGAACCGGTGCCGGCCAGGGCGGCGAGGCCCCCGGCGACCAGGCCGAGCACGGCGGTCGCGGCGAGGGCGGCCCGCCCGGAGTGGCGCCGGTGTCCGGGGGTGGCCGGTGCGTTTCCCGGCCCGGAGGGAGCCTTCCGGGCGGTCGGGTGGTGCGGGACGGCAGGGTGCTGGGGACCGGTGGGGTGCTGCGGGCTGGTGGGGCGTGGGGGAAGAGCGCGTTCCATCGGATGCCTTCCAGGAAACGGCGGTGGGGGAAGCGCCCGTTCGCGCCGGAGGTGGGGGTGGCGCGGCGGCAGGCCGAACGGCCCAGGGGCGTGGGGTGGTTGCCGCGGGCTCTCACTGGTATAGACCTGTCTTGGAGGGTGGGTCAAGACCCGGTGGAGAGGGAGTCCGAATGTCAGGGAAGGGGAGCCCATCATTCCGGATGCCTGTGCGTTGACGGCCTTCGAACTTGGTCTAGACAAGCTCTCGAACGGTCGGTTAGCTTTTCGACCCGCGAGATCTCGTGAGTAAGTGCACAGCCTCTCCAATCCACCTTCCCGAGCGGAGGAACACAAATGGTTCAGGCGGTTCTCAACCTGGTCGACCGCGTGGTTTCCGGCGGCCGCAGCACGAATGTCGCGGACGCTTACTGCGCCTGCCCGGCCGGCACCACCACCCACTGCAGCGGCGAAAACCTGTACGTCACGGAGTGCTGCTCCTGGAACTGTGCGGTGAAGCCGTCCTGTGTCACCTACGTCATCGTCGGCGGCTGCTGACCCGTCCCGGTTCGCCGACTGAACCGGCCGGCTGACACACGGCCGTCGGTGCCCCCGCCCTGCGTCGGCGGGGGCACCGACGGAGGGGGAGTCATGACCGCATACCTGTTGCTCGGCTGCCGCGCCGTGATCGCGGTGGTGTTCGCCACGTCTGCGATCGCCAAGCTCCGCGCGCGCCGCGACTTCGCCTCCGCGCTGCGTGTGATGGCGGTCGTGCCGCCCCGGCTGACCGGCGTGGCGGCGGTCGGCGTGCCGGTCGCCGAAGCCGTCCTCGCCCTCCTGGTGTGGGCACCCGCACCCATCGCGACCTGGGCCTTCGCCGCGACCGGCGGGCTGATCGCGCTGTTCGCCGCCGTCCTCGTCCGGCTGCTGCGGCAGGGCGCCGACGTCTCCTGCCCCTGCTTCGGTGCCTCCGGAGTGCCCGTGAGCAAGGCTCATGTGGCGCGCAACCTGGTGCTGTTCGCCGTCGCCGCGGCCGGCCTGGTGGCGAGCGCCGCTCCCGGCCCCGGCGGCCTCGGCCCGGCCGGGGTGGCGGTGGTGCTGCTCGCGGCCGGCTTCGCGAGCGCGTTGATCATCGCCACCGACACGCTGGTCGAGCTCTTCTCGGCGCCGCGCTGAGCCGTACCCGCTCCCGCCCGTCCGGGCTCCCCCGCGCCGCCGGCGCGGGCCGCCCCCGCCCGGTTCGCACCGGGAATTCCTCCCTGTACCCCGCCTGATCCCGGAACGAGGCCAGGAATCATTATGACCATGCTTTTCGTCGTCATCATCGGCTGTCTCTCGCTGTTCAATCTGATGTTGACGCTCGCACTCGCGCGGAAATTCAACACGCACGGCTCCGCGCACGGCTCGCCGACCGCTTTCGGAAACGTCACCATGGGCGTTTCGGTGCCCGACAACCGAATTCCGGACGGTGCCCCGATGCCGGAATTCAGGGCGCAGACCGCGTCGGAGAGCACGGTCACCCGGGCGGACCTGGTCGGAGCCCCGGCGGTGGTCGGCTTCTTCTCCGGTACCTGCGGGCCGTGTCTGGAGCAGGCGCCCGACTTCGTCAAGGCCGTCACCGGCTACCCCGGCGGACGCGAGCGGGTCCTCGCGGTCGTCAAGGGCAGCGGCCCGGTGGTCGCAGAACTGCGCACGCTGCTCGAACCGGTGGCCCGGGTGTCGGTGGAGGCCTCCGGCGCCGACAGCGAGTCCACGGCCGAGGCGTTCGGGATCGTGCGCTGGCCCAGCTACGTCTCCGTCTCCGCCGACGGCCGGATCACCAACCACCTGGTCCCGGGCGAGCTCGTCATCCCGACCGCCGCGTGATGAGCGCTGCTGATGACGCCGCCACGGCGGCCGCCAGTGCCGCCGTCGCTGCCGTGGAGGTCGTCGGCGCCGGCCCCGCGTCGGAGCGGACGTCCGGTCACGGGCCGGGCGGTGAGCCGGGTAGCGGGCTGGGAGGTGGGCCGGGGCGTGCGCCTGGCCATGGGCCCGGTCATGGGCCCGGTCACGGACCGGGAGGTGGGCCGGATCGTGGGGCCGGGCCTGGGCCGGTCGGGGTCGGGCGGGCGCTGCGTTCGGCGGGCGCCGCCTGCGCGCTCGCCTGGCGGGCCGGCCGGACCGTACTCCTGCTCTCGCTGCTCTGCGGGCTGGTCGCCGGTCTGCTGCCCGCCGCCACCGCGCTGCTGGTGAGCCGTCTGTTCGACGCGCTCACCGGCGCCGCAACCGGCCCCACCACCGGCACCTGCGTCCTGCTGGTCGCGGCGAGCCTCGCCCTGGCCCTGGCCCCCGCGCTCGGCGAGTACACCCGGGCCCGCTCCAGCCGGGCGATCCGGCAGCGGGTGCAGGAGGAGCTGTTCGACGCGGTCAACCGCCTACCCGGCCTTCGGCCCTTCGAGGACCCCCGGTTCCAGGACCGGCTCCGCCTCGCCCAGCAGGCCGGCGGCGTCGCCCCGGACATCCTGGTCGGCGCGGCCTTCGGCAGCCTGCAGGCACTGTTCACCGTGGTCGGTTTCCTCGGCACGATCTTCGTCGTCAACCCGCTGCTCGGCGCTCTCACCCTGCTGCTGACGCTCCCCCTGGTCCGGGCGCAGCTGACCGCGGGCCGCCGCCGGGCCGCCGTCCTGAGCGAGACCATGTCCCGCAACCGGCGCCAGTCCTTCTACAGCAGCCTGGTCTCCGACGTCGACGCGGTGAAGGAGATCCGGCTCTTCGGCCTGCAGGACTTCCTGCGCGGACGCGCCCGGCACGAACTGCAGGCGGTCTGCGGGGCGGAGGAACGGACCGACCGGCAGAACCTCGCCCGCCGACTGCCCGCCTCGCTGCTCGGCGTCGCCGTCTACGCGCTCGGCCTGGTGTGGGCGATCCGGGCCGCCCGGCACGGCGACCTCTCCCTCGGCCAGGTCTCGGTCTGCCTGGCCGCGGTGGCCGGCATCCAGAGCGGCGTGGGCCAGCTCGCGGCCGGCGGCGCCTCCGCCTACCAGGCCGCACTCACCTTCGACCACTACCGCGCCCTCGGCGGGGCCCCGCCCGACCTCGCCCCGGCCACCGACCCGCGCCGGGCCACCGCGCTGCGCGGCACCATCGAGTTCCAGGACGTCTGGTTCCGCTACCACCCCGACGCGCCGTGGATCCTGCGCGGCGTCGACCTCACCCTGCGGGCCGACTCCGTCACCGCCCTGGTCGGCCTCAACGGCGCGGGCAAGAGCACCCTGGTCAAGCTGCTCTGCCGGCTCTACGACCCGGACCGCGGCCGGGTGCTCTGGGACGGCGTCGACATCCGGGAGTTCCCGCCCGACGAGTATCGGCAGCGGATCGGCGTGGTCTTCCAGGACTACTGCCGCTACGACCTGACCGCCGGGGAGAACATCGGCCTCGGCCGCCTCGCCCACCTCGACGACCCGGCCCGCATCGTCGACGCGGCCCGCGCGGCCGGCATCCACGAGCGGGTCCGGCGGCTGGACGGCGGATACGGGGCCCTGCTCAGCCGGATCTTCCTGCCGGAGGGCGTGACGGAGACGGGGTGGGGCCACTCGCTGTCCGGCGGCGAGTGGCAACGCCTCGCCGTGGCGCGGGCGTTCATGCGCGGCGACGCCGACCTGATGATCCTGGACGAACCCAGTTCGGGTCTCGACGCCGAGGCCGAACACGAACTCCACGAGCGGGTACGGGAGTTGCGCCGGGGAGCCACCAGCCTGGTCATCTCGCACCGGCTCAGCGCGGTCCGGGACGCCGACCGGATCGTCGTCCTCGGCGCCGGCCGGGTCGTCGAAGAGGGCACCCACGACGCACTGATGGCCCTCGGCGGGCGCTACGCCGAACTGTTCACCCTGCAGGCCTCCGGCTACCAGGACGCGGTGGTGTCGGGCCGGGCGGGCCGGTGACCGGGGCGTGCGGGACGTGCGGGAGGCGGGTACGGCGGGGCGGCCGGCTGTTGCTCTCCCCGGTGGTCGGGGTGTCGTTGTGGGTCGGGTGTCGGGCCGGTCGGTCCGCTGATCGGTGGAGGTGTGGGGATGGGGCTGTTGCCGGTGGTCGGTGGTGCGGCGCTGGTGGCTCTCGTGGCCCTCGCCGTCCTGCTACGGGCGGTGTTGTCGGTGGTCGTGGTCTCGGGGCCGAGCATGAGCCCCGCCCTGCGGCCAGGCCAGCGCGTCCTGGTGCTGCGCCGAGGCCCGGCCCGGCTGCGTGCGGGCCGGATCGTGGTGGTCGCCCCGGACGGCCTCGGGGCGCCCGGCTTCGGCACGCCCCGCCTCGGGACGCCCGGCCTTGCTGCGCCCGGCGGCGGGCGGGCCCGGCGGCAGCCGGACCGCCTGCTGGTGAAGCGCCTGGTAGCGCTGCCCGGTGACCCGGTCCCGCAGCCCGTCCGCCCGGTCGTGCCCGGCGGGACGGTGCCGGGCGGGCACGTGGTGCTGCTCGGCGACAACCCGGGGTTCAGCACGGACTCCCGGATGTGGGGCGCCATCCCGGCGCGGAGCGTGGTGGGCGTGGTGCTCGACGGCGTCCGGCTGTGGAGCTGAGCGGGAGGCGGGCCACGGCGAGGGGCGACGGTGCCGGCCGATGGCCCGGGGGCGCGCCCTCGTCGTGTGTCGGGCCGGGATGATGCCCCGGCCTCATCGTGGCCTGGTCGTGGGCTCGGTTGGCGTCGGGGCGGTGACCTCGGTGGGCGGGACGGTCCGCCCCCAGTCGGCAGGGCGGGGCCGCCACTCTCGGTTGGGCCACCGGATCTGCCGGACCCGCCGGGCATTGTGTCGTTGACGCTCCGGGCGGGGCCCCGCTCCGGGGCCTCCGCCACCTCCTGAACCTTCCGGACGGCCAGGTCAGGCCCGGCCGTGTCCCGGTGGCGCCGGGATCGGCCCGGCGGCCTTGAGGGTGCGCAGGACGGGGGAGGACTCCAGGGCGGTGATCTCCTTGACCGCGCCCAACTGCCGTGTCACGTAGCGGTGGAGGTCGGCGGGGTCGGTGCACAGGGCGAGGGCGACGAGGTTGCTGGGGCCGGTGGTGGCGGCGACGAAGGCGAGCTCGCGATGGGCGGCGAGAGTGTGGCCGACCCCGTCGAGGTGGGTGGGGGCGATGCTCAGCCAGAGCAGTGCCTGCATGTTCGCGCCCAGCAGCCGGGGGTCGAGTTCCACGTCGAGGAAGACCGTGCCGTCCGCCCGGAGTTCGGCGAGCCGGCGGGCGACGGTGGCCGGCGTGCGGCCGGTGGCAGCGGCGAGGTCGCCGAGGGGTGTGCGGCCGTCCTGGTGGAGCGCGCCGAGCAGGGCGTGGTCGGCCTCGTCCAGGCGGCCGACCGGCAGGCTCACGGCGGCCGGGCGCAGACGGGCCTGCTGTTCCTCGTCGAGCGCCTCGGTGCTGACCGGCCAGGCGGACGGGCCGCCCCGGTAGGTGTGCAGCAGGCAGTGGGCGGAGACGTCGGTGACGGCGGCGGTGCGGGGGATGTCGCGCAGCAGCAGGCCGTGTCCGTCGGGGCCGGGACCGGTGTTGACGATGGCGGTGATCTCGGTGCCGCCGGAGGCGAGTTTCACCCAGGCGGTGTCGTTGCGGCGGACCAGCGCCCGGGCGAGGTTCTGGGCGGTGTGCGGTCCGGCGGTGAGGCGCAGCAGCCACTGGGCCCGTCCGGCCCGGTGCGGGTCGCCGAGCCCGACCACCCGCAGTCCGGCCTCGGCGCGCAGCCGCCGGTAGCGGCGGGCGACGGTCTGCGGGGAGACGTCGAGCACGGCGGCGATCCGGTTGAACGGGGCGCGCCCGTCGACGCGCAGGGCGTGGACGAGCGCGCGGTCGAGGTCATCGAGCATGCGTGGGTTCCCGGTGGTCGGACACACCGTCCGATTCTGCCGCGCGAATGGCGGCGCGGGTGCCATGAGAGTCGCTCATCAGCCGCCCCGCCACGCCGGCGGCGGCCAGCACTCCCACCGCCACCCAGCAGGCGCGCTGCGCCCCGGCCGCGTCCGGGGCGGCGAGGTAGATCCGTCCGAGCACGGCGACGCCGAGCGTGGAACCGAGTTGCTGCACGGCGTTGAGCAGTCCGGCCGCCGAGCCGGTCTCCTGCGGTCGCAGCGGCTTCAGTGCGGTGGCGAAGAAGGCGGGTGTGAACAGTCCCTGCCCGAGCCCGACCACGGCGAGTGCGTACGGTAGCGCCTCCGGCTGTTGGCCGGTGCGGTAGGTGCCGACGGCGGCCAGTACCCCGAGCGCCAGCACGGCCAGGCCGGCCGGCATGACCCGCGCCCCGTACCGCCGGACCAGCGAGGCGCCCGCCCACAGGGAACCGGCCGCCAACCCGGCCGACATCGGCAGCAGGGTCAGCCCGGCGGCCAAGGGGTCGGCGCTGCTGCCGAATTGGAGCTGCAGGACGACGACCAGGCTGAGCCCCGTGGTGGCGGCGAAGGCAAGCGAGAGGGCGACCAGCGCGGCCGGGAACCGTACGGAGGTGAACAGGCTCGGCTCGACCAGGGTGTCGGTGCCGTGCCGGGCCCCGCGCCGCTGGTGCACGACGAAGGCCACGGCGGCGGCCGCCCCGACCGTCGTCCACGGCAGCGGTGCGGGCCCGGTGACCAGCAGCGGCAGCACGACCAGTCCGGTGGCGAGTGCCGCCAGTGCGCTGCCGGCCGGGTCGAGGCCGGGGCGGCGAGGGGCGCGGTCCTCGGTGAGCAGCGGGGCGAGGGCGAGGACGGCGAGTGCGAGCGGCAGGTTGACCAGGAAGACCGCACGCCAGGAGGAGCCGAGGAGGTCGGCGTGGGTGAGCACGCCGCCGAGCACCGGGCCGGTGACTGCCGCGAGGCCCATCACCGGGCCGATCGTGCCGAGCGCCCGGGCCGTCTCCGGACCCCGGAACATGGCCTTGATCAGGCCGATGGTCTGCGGCACGATCACGGCCGCCGCTGCGCCCTGGACGGCTCGGAAGGCGAGCAGCGCGCCGAGTGTGGGCGCGCACGCGCAGGCCAGCGAGGCGAGCAGGAAGCCCGCGACGCCGATCCGGAACACCCGCCGCCGCCCGGCCCGGTCGCCGAGCCGTCCGCCGGTGAGCAGCAGGACGGCGAACGGGAGCGTGTACGCGGCGGTGAGCCAGGGCACGGCGGCGGCCGGCCCGCCGAGGTCGGCGCGCATGCGAGGCGCGGCGACCTGGACGATCGTCGCGTCCAGCAGGTTCATCGCCTCGGCGGTGAGCAGCGCGCAGAGCGCCCACCAGCGGCGCGGGTGCGAGGCCGACGACTGCCCGGCCACCGCGTGCCGGGTGGTGGGGTGCGTGGACGGCGTGGACGGCGTGGACGGCGTGGATGGCGGGGGCAGCGGGTGTGCGGACAACGGGTCTCCCTCGGGGATGCGGCCGGAATGACGTCAACACTCCGGCCGCATGCCCGCGCCGACCAGCCACTGCCGCCCGGATTGACGGGAAGTTCCACCGGCCCCGCCCCCGGGGCCGAAAAACTCCACTCAGGCCGGTGCCCCGGCCAGGGCCCGGCCCTTGGTCATCGCCCCCACTCCCGCGAGCAAACCGCTGACCACCGGGGACCACGGCCGGCCCGCCGGGCCGGTGAGCGTCAGCGTCCGGTGGACGGCCGGCCGGATCGGCACCAGCACGCAGTCGGCCGGGAGCATGGTCAGCGCCAGTGCGGGCATCACCGAGACCCCGACGCCCGCGTGCACCATGCCGATCAGCGTGTTGAGGTCACGGATCCGGTGGCGGGGTGCGAAGCGGGCGCCGGCCCGCCGGTAGGCCTCGCGGATGTGGCGCTCGCAGCCGCCTTCGGAGAGCAGGAAGTCGTCGTCCTCCAACTCGCCGACGTGGATGGTCTCCTGACCGGCGAGCGGGTGGTCGCGGCGCAGCAGCGCGTGCATCGAGTCGGCGCCGAGCGCGACCGCCCCGGGTTGTAGCGGCCCGGCGTCCACCAGGACGGCGGCGTCCACCGTGCCGGCCTCCAGCCAGGCGGGCAGCTCGGCGTCCTCGCCCTCGAAGACCCGGACGGTGACCTCCGGGTACGCCGCCTTCCAGTCCCGCAGCAGCCCGGGCAGCAGCGCCTGGCACACGGTGGTCGGCGCGGCGAGCCGGACGGTGCCGGTCAGGCCGCCGGTGAGTTGGGCGGCGACGGTGCGTACGGCGGCGGCGGACGCGACGGCCGTTCGGGCGTGCGGCAGGACCTGCTCGCCCAGCGGCGTCGGCCGGCAGGGGGTGCCGCGCATCACGACGGGTGCGCCGAGGGCCCGCTCCAGCGCGCCCACCGCGTGGGAGACCGCGGACTGGCTGATGCCCAGTTCGTCGGCGGCCGCGCCGAAGCCGCCGGTGTCGGCGACCGCGACCAGCGCCCTGAGCTGGGCCAGGTTGATCTCGGTCGTCATCGGCCGTCCCGGGGCGTGTGACCTGGGGCCATGAGACTTCCTCATCCATGTAGGACTGCCACTTGTTGGACTCATGGTCGGTCGCCCGGCCACCCTCTGTCCAGGTGAAGGGAACAACGGAGGAATACGGGGGTGTTTGCGGTGCGGCGCTGGTTGCCGGGTTTTGTGGCACTGTCGGCGATCTGGGGTGCGAGCTTCGCCCTGATCAAGGTGGCGGTCGACGCGGGGGTGCCTCCGGTCTGGGTGGCGCTGTGGCGGTGCCTGCTGGGTGCGGTCACGCTGGGCGTCGTCCTGGTGCTGCGCGGTGAGCGGATCCCGCGCGACCGTGCGCTGTGGGGGCACTCGGCGTTGGTCGCGGTGCTGCTCAACACGGTGCCGTTCATCCTCTTCCCGTTCGGCGAGACCAGGGTCAGCTCGGTGCTCGCCGGGGTGATGAACGCGACCACTCCGCTGTTCACCCTGCTGTTCGCGGTGCTCACCCTGCCCGAGGAGCGCCGCCCGGGCGCCCGTCGGCTCACCGGTCTCGCCCTGGGATTCCTCGGCGTGCTCACCGTGCTCGGGGTCTGGCACGGCATCGGCTCCGGCGAGGCCGCGGGGGGCCTCGCCTGCCTGGCCGCAGCCTGCTGCTACGGCGCGGGCTTCGTCTACCTGCGGCGCTTCCTGTCCGGGCGGCCGGAGTCCGTCACCACCCTGTCCGTGCTCCAGATCGGCTGCGCCGCCGCCGAGCTGGCCGTCATCGCGCCGCTCGCCGCGGGCGCCCCGCACTGGCCCGGTGTCGGCCCGGCCGTCGCCCTGCTGGTGTTCGGCATGGTCGGCACCGGCTTCGCGTACCTGCTCAACCTCGGCGTCATCCGGACCGCGGGCACCACCGTGGCCTCGGCCGTCACCTACGTGATGCCGCTGTGGTCCACCGCGATCGGCGCACTGTTCCTCGCGGAGCCGGTCGGTTGGAACGCCCTGGCCGGCGGTGCCCTGGTGATCGCGGCCGTGGCGCTGACCCGGCCCCGCTCCGGGGCCGCGACCGGCTCGGCGGACCAGGCCCCGAAGGCGCGCCAGTCCGTCGGTTAGGGCGCGTGCGGCCCCGGCGACGGCGCGTACGAAGATGCCACGCATGGGGATCTCCTTCCCGAACGGCCCCTCCTGGGACAAGCCGGGGGGAACCGGGCTGATCGGACACCCGCATTCGTATCCGACCTGACGTTCGGTGTCCACTGAATTACGGAATGTCTGCGGGCCCCGCTAGGGTGGCGGCGTGGTGAGGTCGTGGGATGCGGCGGTGGAGCGGGCGCAGGACCGGCTGGCGGCGGGGCCGCGGCTGCGGGCGGTCGCCGAGGGGGACGAACAGCGGTTCGCGCTGTGGGACTTGGCGTCCCTGGTGGAGGGCGAGCTGGGCGAGCGGGTGGACCCGGACGGGCTGGCGCCGCCGGCGGAGCGCGGGTGGCGGGAGCGGCTGGGCGAGAGCGGCCGGGAGTGGCCCGGCGGGGAGCTCTACCGCCGTCGGTACTGGATCCGGGGCGGCGACGGCGCCGTCGTGGGCACCGTCGCGGTGGACAACTGGACCAAGGGCCCGGGCCAACTCGCCGTCTCCTCCCTCTACGTGAGCCCGGCCGCGCGCGGGAGCGGGCTGGCCGCCGCCGCGCTGGACGAGGTGTACGCGGCGGCCGCCGCCGAGGGCCTGCCCGGGTTCCGGCTGGAGGCGCACTGGACCTGGCAGCCGGCCGTCCGCTACTACCTGCGCAGGGGGCTGTGGGTGGTCGGCTGGAAGCGTTCGCTCTCCCTCGCGCGGATGCCCCAACTCCCCGCCTACCGGGTGCGCGAGCAGGACGGGCGGCTGCTCCTGCTGGTCGCCGACCGGCTGCGCGGCTGGGTGCCGATACTGACCGCCGGCCGCGAGGGCCGCTGGCTGCGGTTGGACGAGACGGCCGACTACCGGGGCGCCGACGGCTGGGTGCACGACTACGCGCGCTCGACGCTGGCCCTGCACCTGGCGCTGGCGGGCTTCCCGATGGTGCGCGGTCCGCAGTGGTGGGCGGAGGCGTGGCGGTGGTGCGACGTGGGGGAGCCGGAGGGGTTGGCGTACCGGATCGAGGAGTTCGAGCGGGCCGCGCGTCGCCCGGTCTCCACCCCGTACCGCCCGGTGTCCGGGCCGGTGCCCGCTCCGCAGACACGGAACCAGGACCCGGCTCGGGACGGGGATCGGGATCCGGTGCGGGACCCGGCGCAGGGCCGGGCGCATCGCCCCGCGCAGGGTTCGGCGCAGACCCCGTAGCAGGCCGGCGGGCAGGCCCCGGTGCCGTCGCCGCAGCTGGCAGACTCGGGGGATGGCTGAGATCGAGATCGACGGCGCCCCCGCGGACCCGGCGCGGGTGGCTGCGTTGGGGCTGCTCAACTACGGGCACTTCACCACGATGCGGGTCGAGGCGGGCCGGGTCCGCGGCCTGACGCTGCACCTGGACCGCCTGGTCCGGGACTGCCGCACGCTCTTCGCCGTGGAGCTGGACCGGACGGTGGTGCGGGAGCGGATCCGCGCGGTACTGCCCGCCGACGGCGCACCGGTGATCGTCCGGGTCACCGTGTACGACCCGGCGCTCGGCCTGGAACGCCCCGCCGCCCCGGCGGCCCCCGCCCTGCTGGTCACCACCCGCCCGGCGGCGGCCGCGCCCGCCCCGCTGCGGGTGCGCA
This sequence comes from Kitasatospora sp. NPDC097691, assembly GCF_040302665.1. Classification (NCBI taxonomy): domain Bacteria; kingdom Bacillati; phylum Actinomycetota; class Actinomycetes; order Kitasatosporales; family Streptomycetaceae; genus Kitasatospora; species Kitasatospora sp. NPDC097691. Next base: position 36,666 of record NZ_JBEORY010000046.1, read on the forward strand.
CCGTGGTGCACCGGCGCGAGCTGCCGGAGGTGAAGCACGTCGGGCTGTTCGGCCTGGTCCACCAGCGGCGGCAGGCCCAACTCGCGGGCTACGACGACGCGCTGCTGGTCGACCCGGAGGGCCGGGTGACCGAGGGTGCGACCTGGAACGTCGGCTTCCTGGACGAGGACAAGCTGCTCTGGCCGCAGGGCCCGAGCCTGCCCGGCACCACCGAGGCCCTGCTGTCCGGGGCGTACCGCGGCCCGCAGTCCCGTGAGCCGCTGCCCGCCGCCGAACTGGGCCGCTTCGGCGCCGCGTTCGCGGTGAACGCGGGCGTCGGCGTCCGGCCGCTGGCGGCCGTCGACGGCACCGTCCTCGACCCCTTCCACCCGGTGCTCGCCGAACTGAGCGCGGCCTACCTCGGGATCGCCGCCGAAGCGGTGTAGGGGCCACCCCGGCCCTATGGCCCACCCTCATGACCCGCCCCATGAGGCCGCCGCATGGCGCACCTCCATGAGACCGCCGCATGGCGCACTTCCATGAGGCCGCCTCATGACCCACCCCCCATGAGGCCGCCTCATGATCCGCCGCATGAGACCGTCTCATGACCCGCCCCGACGGCAGCCCATCAGACGCACTGGAACGAAGCTCATGACTGGGCCCTTGAGGACCACTCAAGAGCATCGCTCATCCGGGTGACAAACACGGGCCGAGCAGGCGCAATGGGGTAACGGGCTAACCCAAAAGGCTCTATTGGAGCTGATCGTGATGTCGGATCAGTTACGCTCTCGCCCGCCCCGCCCGACCGCCGAAGCAGAGAGTAGCCCGACATGAGCAGTCCCCCTGCCGCGCCCGCGTCCCGCTGGCCGCTGATCCTGCTGCGCACCACCGCCACCGCGCTGGCCCTGCTGGCCCTGCTCCAGGTGATGCTGGCCGGCAGCTTCCTCAACGGCACGTACGACTCCCTGAAGGACCACGAGGGCAACGCGATGATGCTGGGTACCGTGGTGGTGCTCCAACTGGCGGTCGCCGCCGCGGTGCGGTGGCCCGGCCGGGGCCCGCTCTGGCCGTTGTGGACCACCCTCCTGCTCACCGTCGCGGTCATCGGCCAGATCAGCGCCGGCTACGCCCGGGCCCTCGGCCTGCACGTCACCCTCGGTGTGCTGCTGGTCAGCGGCATCCTGTTCGGCCTCGTGGGCGCCTGGCGGCTGCCGCTGCCGGCCCGGGCCGGACTGCCCGGGCCGAACGTGGACGGCAGCGGACGGCTGCCGCGCCCCGGCGGGCCGGTGGAGGTGTCCAAGTGAACCGTCGCCGGTTCCTGGGCATCGGCGCCTCCGTCCTCGGCGCCGGAGCGCTGGCCGCCGTCGCCGTCCCCTCGGCCGCCCTGCTGTTCACCGCGGGCCGCCCCGGGCGGCTGCTGGGCAGCGAACTCGACCTGCCCGAGGCGTTCCGGGTCCCGCTGCCGGTGCCGCCCGTGCTGAAGCCGGTGCGCACCGACGGGACGACCGACTACTACGAGATCACCCAGCAGGTCGCCAAGCTGGAGATCGTCCCCGGTGTGCGGACCGAGGCCTGGACGTACGGCGGCAGCTTCCCCGGGCCGACCCTGGTCACCCGCTCCGGGCGGGCGGCGGTGGTCAAGCACCGCAACGAGCTGCCGGTTCCGACCGTCACCCACCTGCACGGCGGCCACACCCCGGCGGACAGCGACGGCTACCCGACGGACCTGCTGCTGCCCGTCGGGACGTCGGCCGACGCCGCCCAGGGCGCCGGGATGCCCGGGATGCAGGGCATGCCGGGGATGCGCCACGCGGCGGGCCGCAGCGTCGTCGGCGAGCGCACCCACACCTATCCGGGCCGGCAACGCGCCGCCACCCTCTGGTACCACGACCACCGGATGGGCTTCACCGGTCCCGGCGTCTGGCGCGGCCTGGCCGGCTTCCACCTCGTCCAGGACGACGAGGAGGGCGCCCTGCCGCTGCCCCGCGGCGAGCGCGACCTGCCGCTGATGATCGCCGACCGGTCCTTCGCCGCCGACGGGTCCTTCCGGTACCCCTCCGTCGACCCCTCGCTCGGCGAGCCCGGTGTCACCGCCGCCTACGCCAACGGCGTGCTCGGCGACGTCATCCTGGTGAACGGCGTCCCCTGGCCCCGGCTGGACGTCGACCGCGTCCGCTACCGGCTGCGCCTGCTCAACGCCTCCAATGCCCGCCCCTACCGGCTCGAACTCGACCCGCAGCCCTCCGGCGGCGACGCCCTGGTCCAGATCGGCTCCGACGGCGGCCTGCTCGCCGCCCCGGTCGCCCACGACGGCATCGAGCTCGCCCCAGCCGAACGCTTCGACGTGGTGGTCGACTTCTCCCGCTACGAGCCCGGCACCCAGGTACGCCTGGTCAACCGGTTCGGCAGCGGCCGGACGGCCGAGGTGATGCGCTTCGACGTGTCCTCCAAGCAGGTGAACGACGACACGACGGTGCCCGACAAGCTCGCCGCCGTCGAGGCCCTGGACCCCTCCGCGGCCGTCACCACCCGCGACTTCACCTTCCGCCGCAGCCGCGGCGACGGCTGGACCATCAACGGCGAGCCCTACCAGCCCGGTCAGATCATCGCCACGCCCGCCCTCGGGGCCGTCGAGCGCTGGCGCTTCTCGACCGACCTGCACCACCCGGTGCACGTCCACCTGGACCACTTCCAGGTGATCGGCCGCAACGGCGCGGACCCGGGCCCGTACGACGCGGGCTGGAAGGACACCGTCGACCTGCGTCCGGCCGAGGCGGTGGAGGTGCTGGTGCGCTTCACCGACTACGCGGGGACGTACATGCTGCACTGCCACAACCTGGAGCACGAGGACATGGCGATGATGGCGGACTTCGCGGTGCAGTGATCCGCCCCCCGGGCGAACCAGCGGTCTCACCCGGACGGCCGACTGCCGGAGGGCGTGCGCTGCGCCCTCCGGCACTCGTGTCCTAGCGTCGCCAAGAGGGCACCCGCGTCCTTCCGGCGCCGCGGGGAGGACCCGCCGACGGACGGAGCCGCCGCATGACCACCCCCGCCGAACGCCGCCGCCGCGGCCGGGCCGCCCGCGAACGCGTCTCCCGCTCCGAGCACGGCCGGTGGATCCCCGCCGCCGACCGGCCCGACCCGCTCGGCGTGCTGGAACGGCAGGCCGAGGACCGGGTCGCCCGGCTGCTGCCGATCCGCTACGGGCGGATGGCCGACAGCGCGTTCGCCTTCCTGCGCGGCGCCGCCGCCGTGATGGCCGCCGACCTCGCCGCCGTGCCCGGCACCGGTCTCACCGTCCAACTCTGCGGCGACGCCCACCTGCTGAACTTCGGCGTGTACGCCTCGCCGGAACGCGCCCTGCTCTTCGACGTCAACGACTTCGACGAGACCTACCCCGGCCCCTTCGAATGGGACGTCAAACGCCTCGCCGCCAGCGTCGCCGTCGCCGGCCGCTCCATCGGGCTGGACGAGGAGCGCGTGCGCCTCGGCGCCCGCCTCGCCGTCACGGGCTACGCGGCCGCGATGCGGCGGCTGGCGGGCATGGGCGAACTCGACGTCTGGTACGCCCGGGTGGACACCGCCGACCTGCTGCCGCTGCTCCAGAAGCGCGGACAGCGCAAGCGCTTCGCGGCCGGGCTCGCCCACGCCCGGCGCCGCACCAGCCTGCAGGCGTTCGGAAAGCTCACCGAGGAACGGGACGGGCAGCGGCGGATCATCAGCTCGCCGCCCCTGATCGAGCCGCTGAAGGAGACCGAACTGCGCGGCGTCGGGAAGGTGTTCAGCGACTACCGGGCCACCCTCGCCGAGGACCGCCGGGTGCTGCTGGACCGCTACCGCTTCGTGGACGCGGCCACCAAGGTGGTCGGCGTCGGCAGTGTCGGCACCCGCTGCTTCATCGTCCTGCTGGAGGGCCGGGACGGCAGCGACCCGCTCTTCCTGCAGATCAAGGAGGCCGGTCGGTCGGTCCTGGAGGACCACCTGCCGCCCGCCCGGGTGGACGCCGAGGTCGCCGCCCACCACGGCGGCCGCCGGGTGGTCACCGGCCAGCACCTGATGCAGGCCTCCAGCGACATCTTCCTCGGCTGGACCACCGGCCGCGCCGGGCGGCACTTCTACGGCCGCCAACTGCGCGACATGAAGGGCTCGGTGGAGGTCGCCGAGATGAGGCCCTCCGGCCTGCGCGCCTACGCCGACCTCTGCGGCCGCACCCTCGCCCGTGCCCACGCCCGCACCGGCGACCGCCTCGCCATCGCCGGCTACCTCGGCAGCGCGGACACCTTCGCGGAGGCGGTGGCCGAGTTCGCGGTGCGGTACGCGGACCGGACGGAGGAGGACCACCGGGAGCTGACCGCGGCGATCGAGGACGGGCGGATCAAGGCGACCCCGGGAGTGTGAGGGCGGCCAACTGCTCCAACTGCTCCCGCTGATCCGACAGTTCGAGCGCCCCGAGGCGGGCCACCACGTGCCGGGCGCCGGCGGAGGTGTACCGGGCGAGCTTGGCGGCGACCTCGTCCGGGCTGCCGGCGGCGAAGGCCTGGATCTGCTCCGTCTCGGCCAGCGGCAGGCCGTAGTTGGAGCGGGTGTAGGCGTCCATGGCCCGGCGGGCCTCCTCCGCGTCGCGGTCGATCCGGACGTTGACGAACAGGGCGGGGGCGACGGCCTCCGGCGAGCGTCCGGCCTCGCGGGCCGCCGACCGGACGGCGTCGAGCCCGGTGGCGTAGTCGGCCGGATCCGGCGGGTAGGGCAGCCAGCCGTCGTAGTGGCGCCCGACGCGGGCCAGCGCCGCCGGGGTCCCGCCGCCGAGCCAGACCGGCGGGCCATCCTGGTGGAACGGCCGGGTGGCGGGCGGGAGTTCGTCGAAGGAGTGGAACTCGCCGTGGAACTCCTTCGCGCCGGACCAGAGCGCCCGCCACAGGGCGACCGTCTCGTCCAGCCGGGCGAAACGGCGCTCCCACGGCACCTGGGAGAGCTCGTGCAGCGGACGGCCGAAGCGCCCCGGGAAGCCGGCCCCGACCGCGACCGTCAGCCGGCCGCCGGAGAGCTGGTCCACCGAGGCCAGGGTCTGCGCGGCCAGTACCGGGCGGCGCAGCACCGGCAGCAGGGCGCCGGTGCCGAGCCGGATGCGCTCCGTCACCGGGGCGATCGCCGCCAGCATGGTGAGCGGTTCGATCCTCGGGCTCAGCAGCGAGTCGTTGACGAACAGCGAGGAGAAGCCCAACTCCTCGCTGCGGCGGGCGAATCCGATCAGGTCGCGGGGGTCGTGCGCGGCCCACTGGTCCTGGCCGGTGGGGAGGAAGACGCCGATGTTGTCCATGACGTCGATGGTGGCGGCGCAGGCGAACGGGCTCAATTCCCCCGGGGGAATGGCGGACCGCGCCCGCCCGGGGTTGGCTGATGGCGTGGACTTCTCCCAGGCGCTGCGTGAGCGCCGTACCAGCCGCCGTCTGAGCCAGCTCGACCTCGCCACACGGGCGGGCACGACCCAGCGGCACCTCAGCTTCATCGAATCCGGCCGCTCCGCGCCCGGCCGGGGCATGGTCGTCCGGCTCGCCGAGTCACTGGACCTGCCCCTGCGGGAACGCAACGAGCTTCTGCTGGCTGCCGGTTACGCGCCCGTATACCCCGAGACACCGCTGGACGGGCCGGCCCTGACCCCGGTGCGGGAGGCGATCGGCCACATCCTGGCCGGCCACCTCCCGTACCCGGCGGTGGTGGTGAACCGCCGGGGCGACGTGGTCGCCGCCAACACCGCCCTCGACGTGATCACCGAGGGCGCCGACCCGCGGCTCGTCGGCCCCGGCACCAACGCCTACCGGCTCGCCCTGCACCCGGACGGCCTCGCCCCGCGCATCCTCAACTTCGCCGCCTGGGCCCGCCACATCGTCGAGCGCACCCGGCACCTCGGCGACCTGCACGAGGAGTTGAGCTCGTACGTACCCGAAGCGGAGCTGGGGGAGCAGCACTTGGGCTTCGCCGTCCCGCTGGAGCTGCGCACCTCCCTCGGTGAGCTGCACCTGATGACGACGGTCACCACCTTCGCCACGGCCGTGGACGTCACCCTCGCCGAACTGAAACTGGAGGCCTTCCTGCCGGCCGACACGGCGACCGCCGAGGCGTTGCGGGCAGCCGCCGCTCAGAACCCGGGGAACTGGTAGTCGGCGGTGATCCGGCCGTCGGCGTCCAGGACGACGAACTCCGTGCCGCCGCCGACCGGTTCGCCGCCGCCGACGGGCACCATCTCCCAGCTGAAGCGGACGACGTCCCGCAGCCGCACGGCGTCCGGCCGGGCACGGAAGGTGAACTCGCCGGGCGCCACGAACTCCTCGTGGGCGCGGGCGACGCGGAACTCCAACTCCTCGTAGCCGCGCGCTTCGAGGACGGGCTCGGCGAACCCGACCCGCGCGGCCGCCTCCCGGGCCTCGACGGGCGGGTGCAGCAGGTGAACGCCGTCCTCGGCCCACAGCCGCTCGATCGCGCCGCGGCGGGCGACCGCGTCGGACTCGGTCCACAACGCGGCGTAGCGGTCGGCGAGTCGCTGGGCGCTGGTGGTGGGCGTGCCGGTGGTCATGACGGACTCCTCCGTGGGGTCGCTCGGTGTCGGTGGACCCATCCTCGGAGCGGACCAGCCGCCGGACAATTCCCGCCCGGGAATGGCCCGCGGGGGAACGGCCCGCGGGGGAATGGCCTGCCCGGGCATGACCTGCGGGGGAACGGCCCGCCCGGTGACGGCGCGCCGCCGCGGGGCCATATCCGCTTGCCCGAGCGGCCGGGGTGCCGTTGGGTTGGCCGAATGAACAACCCGCTGAACGAACCGCCCGCCCGACCGCTGAACGAGCAGTCGAACAAGCCGCTGGCAGGAGCGCTGGACGGTCCGCCGGATGACCTGCGCACCGAACGCCTGCTGATCCGACGCTGGCGGGAGTCCGACCTCGCCCCGTGGGCCGCGATGAACGCCGACCCGGCGGTCCGCGAGCACCTGGGCGCTCCGCTCACCCGCGAGCAGAGCGACGCCTCGGTGGCACGCTTCGAGGCCGCGATCGAACGGCGTGGGTACGGCTGGCTGGCCGTCGAGGTCCGGGAGAGCGGCGAGTTCGTCGGCTTCGTGGGCCTGGACGACATCGAGGAGACGGACCCGGTCGACGGCGTCGAGATCGGCTGGCGGCTGGCCCGCTCCGCCTGGGGACACGGCTACGCCACGGAGGCGGCCCGCGCCGTCCTCGGTCACGCCTTCGACAACCTCGGCCTCCCCGAGGTCCTCGCCATCACCACGGCCGCCAACCACCGCTCCCAGTCGGTGATGTGCCGCCTCGGCATGACCCACGACCCCGCCGAGGACTTCGACGACCCCGCCGCTCCGGAGGGACTGCTGCGCCGCAACGTGGTCTTCCGACTGCGCCGGGAGGACCGTTCGTCCTAGGGTGCCGGAACGGGCGGTGGGGGCCACCGGGAGTGGGGGAGCTCGATGAGGCATCGCGAGCGGATCGGCGGCGTCCTGGCCGGCAGCGCCCTGCTGCCGCTGGTCGTGTGTGCCGTGGGGGGCGGAGGGAGTCCCGCGGTGGCGGGCGGACGGCGGTGGCCGACGCCCTGAACCGGCCGGTGCTGCTGCTCGGCGCGGCCGCCGTGCACCCGGCCGGCCGGGTACGCCGGTACCGGGGCTGAGCTGCGGTATCGGGCGGCGTGGTTGTCAGTGGGGTGTGGCAGGGTGGCCCCATGCTGGCGATCACGGTGCAGACGAACGACGGGAAGCGACGCTCCCGGCTGAGCGCGGACGAGTTGGCGGGGCTGGTCCGGCGCATCGGCGCGGAGGACGACCGCTTCCTCGTCGTGGAGCGGATACCGGACCTGCCGGACGTGTACATCCAGGTGTGGCACGCCGACGGTGAGGACTACACGCTGGAGCACCGCGACGGCTCCGCCGGGCGGCACTTCGAGGTGCGGCTGGCCGGGCCCGAGCCGGTGGCCGAGGCGATGACGGCGTGGGCGCGCGGCGAGGCGGGCTGGGGTGACGCGTTGGACTGGCAGTCGCTGGACATGGGGCCGGCGCCGGAGCCCGTGCCGCCGCTGGAGCTGGCCGCGGGCGAGCGGCAGGAGTTGGAGGACCGGCTGCGGCTGAGCCTCGCCTGCGGTTACACCGACCGGGCCGGGTTGGCCGAGGAGGCGGAGGAGTACCTGGTGTCGGGTGACCGCCGTCCGCTCTCGCGCGCCCAGGCGGAGCAACTCGCCGACCGGCTCTGGCTGGAGCGGGTCGGCGAGCAGACCGGCTGGATCGGCGAGGCCGACCCGGATCGCCTCACCCGCGCCTTCGCCGCCCTGGAGGAGGACGGCATCACGGCCCGGGAGAACTTCACCTGCTGTCGCTCCTGCGGAGAGGCCGAGATCGGTGCGGCCGGTGCTTCGGACGCCCGCGGCTTCGTCTACTTCCACTCCCAGTGCACCGAGTCCGCCGCCTCGGGCCACGGCCTGTCCCTGCTCTACGGCGGCTTCGACGGTTCTCCGTCGACCTCCACCGCCGTCGGCCACGAGGTGGTCGCCGCCCTCACCGCGGCCGGCCTGCCCACGGTCTGGAACGGCGACCCGTCGCACGCGATCGAGATCCGCCCGCTGCTCTGGCGGCGCCGCCTGGGCGGGTGAGCGCCTGAACTGCCCTGCCCTCCGGGGCCGTCGGCGGCATCCGGCAGGGGAGGAGGAGCCGCCCCGCTCGCGGACGGCGACGGCCCGGTCCGGAGGCCGGTGCCGCGGCCCGGCCGGTGGCCGGTCGGGCCGCGGACTCAGCGTGTCACGGCACCAGCAGGTGCAGGGCGTTCTTCTCCACCGTGACCTCGACCGGCAGCGGCGCGATGAACTCGCCGTCGGCGTAGGCGGTGATGCCCGGGGAGTCGATGCGCAGGGACTCGGTGCGCAGGGTGGTGACTTCCGAACGGGTGGTGTGGGTGCCCTTGAAGAGGGTGGGGAAGAAGCGGGCGATGCGCAGGCGGGGCATGGCGTCGACGAGGGTGACGTCGAACAGGCCGTCGTCCGGGAGGGCGTCCGGGCACATGAGCATGCCGCCGCCGTAGCTGCGGGTGTTGCCGACGGCCGCGAGGGTGAGGTCGCGTTCGATGACGGTGCCGTTGGCGAGGGTGATCCGGAACGGGAGGGGACGCAGGTTGGCGAACTCGATGAGGATGGCCAGGTTGTAGCGCATCCGGCCGCGCGGCCAGCGCAGCCGGTTGGTGCGGTCGCTGACCAGCGAGTCGAAGCCGGTGGCGAGGATGGAGCCGAACCGGCGGACGGCGCCGTCCGCGGCGGTGATCCGGCCGAGGTCGACGGTCCGGAACCGACCGGCGGCGATGACGTCGGCGGCGGCCTCGGGGTCGCCGAGCGGCAGGCCGTACGCGCGGGCGTGGTCGTTGCCGGTGCCGGCCGGGATCACGCCGAGCGGCACTGCGGTTCCCGCGAGCGCCTGCAGAGCGAGGTTGATCATGCCGTCGCCGCCGACCACGGCGACCGCGTCCACGCCGCCGGCCGCCGCCTCGCGGGCGAGGCGGACGGCGTCCTCGGCGGAGCTCCCGGTGTGCGGTTCGACGTCGATGCCGAGGGAGCGCAGGCGGGCGACGGCCCGCTCCGCGGCGGGGCCGGCGTGGCCGGCGCCCGCCGCCGGGTTGCTGAGGACGGCAACCCGGCGGACGGTTCTCGGACCGGTCTCCCCATGAGGTTCGCTCATCCCATGAGGTCCGCTCATGGGATCAGCTTGCCGGGGTTGAGGATGCCCGCCGGGTCGAGCTCGGCCTTCACGGCGCGCAGGATGCGTACGCCCAGGTCGCCGACCTCGTCGGTCATCCAGGGCCGGTGGTCGATGCCCACGGCGTGGTGGTGGGTGATGGTGCCGCCCGCGCCGACGATGGCGTCCCCGGCGGCGCGCTTGGCGGCGCCCCAGCGGGTGAGCGGGTCCTCGCCGAGGGCGGCGACGACGGTGAAGTAGAGCGAGGCGCCGGTCGGGTAGACGTGCGAGATGTGGCAGAGCACGAGCGCGCCGGGCAGGGCGGTGGTCAGCGCCTCGGTGACGGCGGCCCGCAGGGCGGGCAGTCGGCTCCATTCGGCGGCCGTCTCCAGCGTCTCGCACAGCGCGCCGGCGGTGAGCAGCGAGTCGCGCAGGTAGGGCGCGTTGAACCGGCCGTGCTCCCAGGAGCGGGCCGCGGTCTCGCCGAGCGAGGTGGCGCCGGCGGCGAGCAGCGCCTCGCGGGTGGCGTGGTGCCGGGCGGAGACCTGCTCCGCGTCGCCCTCGAAGACGGTGACGGCCAGGCAGCCGGTGACCGCCGGGGCGCCGCCGATCTGCTCGGTCGTGGCGAGGTTGACCATGGTCTCGGCCTCGTCGGAGAGGCGGATCACGGTCGGGCCGGTGCCCTGCTGCTCGACGGCGCGCAGCGCCGCCGTGCCGGTGGCGAAGTCGGGGAAGCTCCACGCCTCGTACGCCTTGACGGCGGGCAGCGGGTGGACGCGCAGGCGCACGGCGGTGATCACGCCGAGGGTGCCCTCGGAGCCGAGGAAGAGCTGGCGCAGGTCGGGGCCGGCGGCGGAGGCGGGGGCGCGGCCGAGGTCGAGCTGCCCGACGGGGGTGACCACCCGCAGGCCGCGCACCATGTCGTCGAAGCGCCCGTACCCGGCGGAGTCCTGACCGGAGGAGCGGGTGGCCGCGAAGCCGCCGATGGTGGCGTAGCGGAAGCTCTGCGGGTAGTGGCCGAGTTCCCAGCCGCGCTCGGCGAGCAGGGCCTCGGCGGCGGGGCCGGTGAGGCCGGCGCCGAGGACGGCCTCGCCGGAGGTCTCGTCCAGGTCGAGCAGCTGGTCGAAACGGCGCAGGTCGAGGGAGACGACGGCCTGGAGGCCGCCGCACTCGGGGTCGAGGCCGCCGACGACACTGGTGCCGCCGCCGAACGGGACGACGGCGATGCGTCGTTCGGCGCACACGGCGAGGACGGCGGCGAGTTCCTGCTCGGTGCCGGGCAGCACGACGGCGTCGGGCGCGTCCTGCTGCCCGCGGCTGCGGCGGCGCAGCAGGTCGGGGGTGGACTTGCCGCCGGCGCGCGGCAGGCGGTCGGCGTCGGCGTCGCTGACGTGGTCGTCGCCGACGGCGGCGGCGAGCGCCTTGAGGTCGTCGGCGGAGATCCGGGACGGGCGGAGCACGACCTCGTCGGCGCTCGGCCCGGGATCGGCGTCGCCGGTGACGCCGAGGGCGGCGGCGAGCAGTCCCTTGATGTCGGCCGACAGCTCCTTGGCCAGGGCCGGGTCGCCCCAGGCGTTCCACTTCATCGGGGGGAGCGGAAGCGCGGCGCCCGCCGGTTCCGCTTGCGTCTCAGGTGCCATGCGTTACAGTTTCACACATCATGTCAAGTAGTAACGCCGAGCCGGCGACACCAGGCGAGCAGCCCCGCAACGCGGAAACCGTGCAGCCCCGCCACGCGGAGACCGCGCGGCCGACCAACGCGGAGACCGTGCAGCCGCGCGGCGCGGAGGCCGAGCAGCCCCGCAGCACCGACGACGTGATCCTGGACGCCGCCGCCGACCTGCTGGTCCACCTCGGCATGCGCCGCACGCAGCTGGCCGAGATCGCCCGCCGCGCCGGGGTCAGCCGGCCGACGGTCTACCGGCGCTGGCCGGACGTCCGGGCGGTGATCGGCGCGCTGCTCACCCGGGAGATCCTGGCCACCCTGGAGGACACCACGCTGGACGTGGCGGACCGGGAGACCTTCGTGGACCGGGTCGTCGAGGTGTCCGTCCGGTTGCGCGACCACCGGGTGCTCGGCGCACTGCTCCGCTCCGACGACTCCGACCTCCTGCTCGAATACGTCGTCGAGCGGCTCGGCGCCAGCCAGCGAGGACTGCTGGAGGCGCTGCGCAACGGCATCGAGCGCGGCCAGGCGCACGGCTCGGTCAGGGCCGGGGAGCCGCTCGAACTCGCGGCCATGGTCCTGCTGATCGCCCAGTCCACCGTCCAGTCGCACCGCATGGTCGCCTCCCTGCTCCCCGAGGCGGCCTGGCGGCGCGAGCTGGCCAGAGCGTTGAACGGATACCTCGCACCATGACGACGCCCGCCGGCCCCTTCGCGGGGACGAGCCGACTCAACGCCGTACGCCGCAAGCTGGAGTTCGAGGCGCTCGGCGACGACCCGCGCATCGACCTGCTGGTGATCGGCGGCGGTGTCACCGGCGCCGGGGTGGCCCTGGACGCCGCCTCGCGCGGCCTGCGCACCGTGCTGGTCGAGTCCCGCGACCTGGCCTTCGGCACCAGCCGCTGGAGCTCCAAGCTGGTGCACGGCGGACTGCGCTACCTCGCCTCCGGCCGGATCAAGGTGGCCAGGGAGAGCGCGGTCGAGCGCGGTGTGCTGATGACCAGCACCGCCCCGCACCTGATCCGCGCACTGCCCCAACTGGTGCCGCTGCTCCCGGACCTGCTGCGCCCCGGGCAGGGTGCGCTGATCCGCGCGGGCTTCCACGCCGGTGACGCGCTGCGGGTGAGCGCCGGCACGCCGGGCACGCTGCTGCCCCGGGTGCGCCGGATCGACGCCGCCCGCACCCGGCAGCTGGTGCCGGGCGTGCGCACCGCCGGCCTGCGCGGCGCGCTCGTCGCGCACGACGGCCAACTCGTGGACGACGCCCGGCTGGTGGTCGCCCTGGCGCGCACCGCCGCGCAGTACGGTGCGACCGTGCTGACCAGGGTGCGGGCCGAGGCGGTGACCGGCACCTCCGCCCGGCTGGTCGACACGCTGACCGGGCAGGCGCTGGACGTCCGGGCCGGTGCGGTGGTCAACGCCACCGGCGTCTGGGCGGGTGAGGTGGACACCTCGATCACGCTGCGCCCCAGCCGCGGCACCCATGTCCTGGTGGACGCAGCGGCGTTGGGCAACCCGACCGCGGCCCTGACCGTGCCGGTGCCCGGCTCGACCAGCCGCTTCGTCTTCGCCCTGCCGCAGCAGCTCGGCCGGGTCGCGATCGGCCTGACCGACGAGGACGCCCCGGGCCCGATCCCGGACGAGCCGCAGCCCACCGAGGCCGAGCTGACCTTCCTCCTCGACACCGTCAACGCCGCCCTCGCCACCGCCCTGACCAGGGCGGACGTGCGCGGCGCCTACGCCGGGCTGCGCCCGCTGATCGACACCGGGGGCGGCAGCACCGCCGACATCTCGCGCGAGCACGCGGTGCTGGAGTCCCCGTCCGGGATGGTCACCGTGGTCGGCGGCAAGCTCACCACCTACCGCCGGATGGCGGAGGACGCGGTGGACGCCGCCGCCCGGCTGCGCGGCCTGCCCGCCCGCACCTGCTGGACCACCCGGCTGCCGCTGGTCGGCGCCCCCGGGCACCGGGACAGCCGTCCGCTGCCCCCGCGGGGGGCGCCCGCCTCGCTGCTGGCGCGCCACGGCGGTGCCGCCCACGAGGTGCTGGCCGCGGGCGGGTCGGCGCCGGTGGCCGAGGGCCTGGACGTGACGCGCGCCGAGATCGCGTACGCGGTGACCCACGAGGGCGCGCTGGACGTCGCCGACGTGCTCGACCGCCGCACCCGGATCGGGCTGGTCGCCCAGGACGCCGAGCGGGCGCGGAAGACGGTCGAGCAGATCCTGGCGGAGTGTCAGGAGGGCTGAGCGGTCGGTGGGATGGGCCTCAGGTCCGGTTCCACCCAGGTGGTCCGGGCCTGCGCGCCCGCGAGCGTCTCGGGCCGGTAGTGGCGGGCGAGCAGCGCCTTGTCGAGCAGCTCCGGGTGGCGGGTGGCGAACTCCTCGAAGTCCGCTGCGTCATCGGCGTGGTGGGCCACCAGCTCGACCCAGGCCCGGGTCATGGTGACGTGGAACTTCTGCGGGGCCCCGGCCTTGGTGGCGGTGCGCCGGATGCCGTCGGCGATCAGGTCGAGGGCGGCGGTGGCGCCGTGCCGGCGTACGGCGAGCCAGGTGAGGCGGACGTGCTGGCGGTGGCCGAAGCGCTCGGCGCCGGTCATCGCCTCGCGCAGCAACTCGCCGAACGGGTCGGCGGGTTCGGGTGTGCCGGGCGTGCCGGGCGAACCTTGCGTACCGGGAGTGTCAGGAGTACCGGGCGTGCCGGGAGCGGTGCCGGGGGTGGGGGAGGTCATGCGGATGCCTTCGTCAGGGCCTGGAGCACGGCGTGGAAGCCGTCCAGCTGGGCGGGGGAGAGGTCGCCGAGCGCTCGGCGTTCGAGGTCGGTCACGGTCCGCCGGATGGTGTCGGCGGTGAGCCGGCCGGTGGCGGTGAGTTCGATCAGCACCGAGCGGCGGTCCCCGGCGCGGGCGCCGCGGGTGATGTGGCCGCGGCGCTCCAGCCGGTCCAGGATGCCGGTCAGCGTGGTCGGCCGGGTGCCGACGGCGGCGCCGAGTTCGGAGACCGTCCGGCCGCGTCCGTCGGCGAGGTTGGCCAGCGCGTTGATCTCGGAGGCGGTCAGGTCGAGGTCGACCAGCTCGGCGGCGAGCAGCTGCAGCGTGGCGTGCGTCGCGCGCTGGAGTGCCAGCAGGGCGGACCGGTCGGGGGCGGCTGCGTTCTCGGGCGTCACGTATTCGGATAATACGGTTTCGTAGGATCCGTGGGCAAACCAGTGGCCGTGGGCAGGCCGCGGCGCGAGGCGGCGGTGCCGGTGGGACGTGGGACGTGGGCAGCGGGCGGTGTGTAGTGGGCGGTGCCGGCCGGCCGGGTTTCAGCGGCCCGTGCGCTCCGGCATAGGGAGTTCGGTGCCCGCGAGTTCCAGGACGCAGGAGAGCGGGTGCTCGGCCTTGCCGGTGCGGTCCAGGGTGACCGCGAGCGGCCGGGGCGGTTCCTCGGCGAGCTGGGAGGCGAGGGTCAGCGGGTAGCTGCCGTGCCCGTGGACGCGGTGGAAGCCGCACTCCTTGCCGTCCACCAGCAACTCGGTCTCGGTGATCCAGCCGGAGCGGACGTTGACGGTGACGGAGTGCCCGCCCTGGTCGACGTGGAAGCTGTACCGCTGGCGCATGGGTACCTCCCGCGGGGCGCCGCAACCGGGGCTGGGAATCGGGGCCGTGGCCGGTGCCGGCGAACCGGAACCGGCGGTCCACCGCCAGTCTAGGTCGACGGCGCCACCCGGGCGCCCCGGCCGGTGCCGGCCGCGCTCGACCTGGCCCGTCCTGGCCCGACCCGACCCGTCCTGGCCCGGCTCGACCCGTCCTGGCCCGGCTCGGCCCGTCCGGCCTGGCCGCCCGGTACGGTCGTCGGTGTGCCGAGGGAGGGGTGCGGAATGCGTCCGTACGAGTACGGGGACGATCTGGCGGACGAGGAGTACGTCCTGGCGCTGCACCGGGTGGCGGCGAGGGTCCGGACCGGCCGATCCGCAGGCCCGGCGGCGGCGCTCGGGACGCTGGAGCGGTACGCGGACGGCGGCGCGATGCGTGCTGTCCTGCGGCGTCTGGGCGCGCGCAGTCTGCCGACCCTGGCCCGGTACGAGCCGGACATCGACGACACCACGCGGATCAAGGGTTCGGCGCTGGCCGCGCTGGCCCGGGAGGTCGAGCAGGTGGACCTCGCGCGGCTTCCGGAGGGCGAGCGCGCGCTCCTGCGGGTGCTGCTGGACTGGGGCCGTCGCGCCTGCGCTGAGGGCGGCGCCCTGCGGATCTCGATCGACGGGCCGGAGTGAAACCCGCGAGCCCGGGGGAGGGGGAGGATCGGTTCCCGCCAGGGCCCTGACGCGGCCCCTGATGAATTCCGGGGTGGAGCCCGACTTCAGACGGATTCTCGTGATCTCTACAGTGTTGTAGATTCGTCCGCAGGGAGAGATCGAGGAGGGCATTGTGGGAGTTTCGCTGGCCAAGGGCGGCAACGTCTCGCTGAGCAAGGAGGCGCCCGGTCTGAGCGCCGTGATCGTGGGCCTCGGCTGGGACGTTCGCACGACCACCGGGGCCGACTACGACCTGGACGCCAGTGCACTGCTGTGCAACGCGCTCGGCAAGGTGATCTCGGACCAGCACTTCGTGTTCTTCAACAACCTTCGCAGCCCGGAGGGTTCGGTCGAGCACAGCGGTGACAACCTGACCGGTGGCGGCGACGGCGACGACGAGCAGATCAAGGTCGACCTGGACCGGGTGCCGGCCGACGTGGCCAAGGTGGTCTTCCCGGTGTCGATCTACGACGCCGATGCCCGGCTGCAGAACTTCGGCCAGGTCCGCAACGCGTTCATCCGGATCGTCAACCAGGCCAACGGCCAGGAGGTCGCGCGCTACGACCTGACCGAGGACGCCTCGACCGAGACCGCGATGGTCTTCGGCGAGCTGTACCGCAACGGTGCCGAGTGGAAGTTCCGTGCCATCGGCCAGGGCTACGCCTCCGGCCTGCGCGGCATCGCGACCGACTACGGCGTCAACGTCTGATCCTCGCGTCGGCGGCGGCGTCGGCGGCGTCGGCGGGTCGGTCGGATCGGGCGGTTCTGACGGTTCCGACGGTTCTGACGGTTCCCGCAGGCCCGGTGGTTTCGGCGGTTTCGGTGGTCACGGGGAAGGCTCGGTCCGACCGAGCGCGTGGCCGCCGAAACCGCCGCTGCCGGTGAGTTGGTCCTGCCACCAGGCGGCCATCGCGGGCTCGTCCATCGTCGACCAGTCCGGCGCCGCCGTGACCTGCGCCCGGCCGAGCGTCCGGCCCAGGTCCACCAACTCCCGGCCGGCCGCGCTCCGTTCGCGGTCGTACGCGGCCAGCAGGGACGACCAGGAGCCGGACTCCCGGCCGGCCTGCTCGAAGGCGTGCGCGTCCTGCAGGGCCTTCACCGCGCCGCTGGTGTTGTGCGGGCGGACCACGGTGGCCGCGTCCCCGCCGATCAGCAGCCGCCCGGCCGTGCGGCGCGGGGTCGCCAGGTCGTAGACGGGCTGCAGGAAGGTCCGTTCGCGCGGGGTGAGGGTGACCAGCCCGGCCCAGTACGGAGGCAGGTGACGCTCGGCGAGCTGCCGCAGCTCGTCCAGCCGCCCGTCGGTGAGCGCGCCCGCCGGGATGCTGGTCGGGCCGTCCAGGCGCAGCCAGTCCGGGGTCGGCGCGTAGAAGACCCAGTTGACCTGGGTGCGGCCGGGCTCCAGCCCGGGGATGCGGTAGATCACGACCTGTCCGCCGCGGTAGCAGACGGTGATGCACTCCTCCTCCGGCCAGACCGCGGCCCCGCCGGGCAGCTCGTCCAGCAGCGCGGTGTCGTAGCTGCCGCGCCAGCACACGTACCCGGCGTACTCGGGTGCGGCCTGCGGGCAGACGGCCTCGCGGACCACCGAGCGGTAGCCGTCCGCGCCGATCACCAGGTCGTGGGCCTGGCGGCTGCCGTCGGCGTCCTCGGTCCAGGCGGCCCGCTCGTCGCCGCCGACCGCGGTGACGGTGGTACCCAGCCGGTACTCGACCCGTTCGGGGGCCCGCTCGCGCAGGGCCTGCCACAGGACGGCCCAGTGGTGGGAGTGGAAGGGGAACGGCTGGTCCCAGAGCACCCGTCCGCGCCCGTCCGGGCCGTCGCCCCCGCCGGCCGGCCCCCGGGTGGTCCAGCGGCGGACGGTCAGGCGGTGGCGGCGGGTGTCGGCGGCGAGGTGTCCGGCGCGGACCAGCTCGTCGAAGCGGTCATTGTGGGTGCAGATGCCCACGCCGCGGTCCTCCAGCCGGCCCGGGCTGCGCTCCAGCACCACGACCCGTTCCGCGCCCAGCCGGGCGGCGGCCCCGGCGAACGCGCTCCCGGCGATGCTGCCCCCGACCACGGCCACCGAGCCACCTCGCACGGCTGCCCCCTCTCCCGAGCCCGCGACATCCGGGAGGTCCAGGACGTCCGGGACACGACGATACGCGGGCGCCCCGCCGTCCGCCCGGTGTTCGGCCGCTTCGGGACGCGGGCGCCGCCCCGCATTATGCAACTAGTTGCATAATGCTCGACGCGTCCCCTACCCTGCGGTAACCACGACACCCAGCCCGCGCCCCAGGAGACGTCGATGAGCGCCACCCCCGGCAGCAGCCGCTACCCGCACCTGCTCAGCCCGCTCGACCTCGGCTTCACCACCCTGCCCAACCGCGTGATCATGGGCTCGATGCACGTCGGCCTCGAAGAAGCCCCCGACGGCTACCAGCGGATGGCCGCCTTCTACGCCGAGCGCGCCCGCGGCGGCGTCGGCCTCATCGTCACCGGCGGCATCGCCCCCAACGAGGCCGGGCGTCCCTGGGAGGGCGGCGCGATGCTCACCACCGAGGAGGAGGCCGACAAACACCGCGCGGTCACCGACGCGGTGCACGCCGCCGGAGGGAAGATCGCCCTGCAGATCCTGCACTTCGGCCGCTACGCCTACCACCGCGACCTGGTCGCCCCCAGTGCGATCCAGGCCCCGATCAGCCCCTTCGTCCCCAACGAGCTCACCGCCGAGCAGGTCGAGCAGACCGTCGAGGACTTCGCCCGCTGCGCCGAACTCGCCCGCCGCGCCGGCTACGACGGCGTCGAGATCATGGGCTCCGAGGGCTACCTGATCAACGAGTTCATCGTCGCCGCGACCAACCACCGCGAGGACGAGTGGGGCGGCCCGTACGAGCGGCGGATGCGCTTCCCGGTGGAGATCGTCCGCCGGGTCCGCGAGCGGGTCGGCGAGGACTTCATCATCGTCTACCGCCTCTCCATGCTCGACCTGGTGCCGGGCGGCTCCACCCTGGACGAGGTCGTCCGGCTCGCCCAGGCCGTCGAGGCCGCCGGGGCGACCATCATCAACACCGGCATCGGCTGGCACGAGGCCCGCATCCCGACCATCGCCACCTCGGTGCCGCGCGGAGCCTTCGCCTGGGTGACGAAGAAGGTCATGGGCAAGGTCGGCATCCCGCTGGTCACCACCAACCGCATCAACACCCCGGAGATCGCCGAGCGCCTGCTCGCCGAAGGCAACGCCGACCTGGTCTCGATGGCCCGCCCGCTGCTCGCCGACGCCGACTTCGTCGCCAAGGCGCGCGACGACCGCGCCGACGCCATCAACACCTGCATCGGCTGCAACCAGGCCTGCCTGGACCACACCTTCAACCTCCAGATCACCTCCTGCCTGGTCAACCCGCGCGCCTGCCACGAGACCGAACTCGTCCTCGCGCCCACCAGGGTGCGCAAGCGCGTCGGCGTCGTCGGCGCCGGCCCGGCCGGGCTCGCCTTCGCCGTCTCCGCCGCCGAGCGCGGCCACGACGTCACGCTGTACGACGCCGCCGAGGCGGTCGGCGGACAGCTCGACGTGGCCCGGCGCATCCCCGGCAAGGAGGAGTTCGAGGAGACACTGCGCTACTACCGCACCCGGCTCGCCGAACTGGACGTCACGCTGCGCCTGGGGACCACCGCCACCGCCGAGCAGCTGGCCGGGGAAGGCTACGACGACCTCGTCATCGCCACCGGCGTCACCCCGCGGATCCCCGCCGACATCCCCGGGATCGACCACCCGAGCGTGGTCGGCTACCTCGACGTGCTGCGCGACGGCGCGCCCGTCGGCGAGCGGGTCGCCATCCTCGGCGCGGGCGGGATCGGCTTCGACGTGGCCGAATTCCTCACCGACCAGGGCGACCAGGCCAGCCTCAACCCGCCGGTGTTCGCGGCCAAGTGGGGCATCGACGCGGAGTACCGCGAGCGCGGCGGCCTGCGTGCCCCCGAGCGCCCCAAGCCCCCGCGCAGCGTCCACCTGCTGCAGCGCAAGACCACCAAGGTCGGCGCCGGGCTCGGCAAGACCACCGGCTGGATCCACCGGACCGAGCTCAAGCACCGCGGCGTGGTGATGGTCCCAGGCGTGACGTACGACCTGATCGACGACGCCGGCCTGCACATCACCGTGGACGGCGAGCGCCAGGTGCTGCCCGTCGACACCGTGGTGCTCTGCACCGGGCAGGAGCCGCGGCGCGACCTGTACGAGGCGCTGCGCGAGCGCGGCCTGGCGGTGCACCTGATCGGTGGCGCCGACGTCGCCGCCGAGCTGGACGCCAAGCGGGCCATCAAGCAGGGCACCGAGCTGGCCGCCTCGCTCTGAGCGGCTCCCGGGGCCGCGTGCATGAGACCTGCTCATGCGCGCGGCCATGCGGCCTGCTCATGGGGGTGGGGCCATGGGGCCTGCTCATGGAGGGTGGCCATGGGGCCTGCTCATGCCTGCGGCCATGAGAGCTGCTCATGGGCGCGCCCCATGAGACTTGTTCATGCCTGCGGCCATGAGACCTTCTCATAAGCGGTGGTTCATGGCACCTGCTGCTCATGGGCGCACCCATGAGACCGGCTCATGCCTTCGCCCCATGAGCTCCGCTCATCGCATGACCATCCGACCCGCTCATGCGCCTCTAGGATCGTCGGCATGTCGCTGCCGCACGCCATCCTCACCGCCCTGCTGGAGAAGCCGTCCTCGGGGCTGGAGCTGACCAGGCGGTTCGACAAGTCGATCGGCTTCTTCTGGCCCGCCACCCACCAGCAGATCTACCGCGAGCTGGGACGGCTGGAGGCCTCCGGCCACATCCGGGCCCTCCAGCCGGCCGGGCCGGTGCGCGGGCAGAAGAAGGAGTACGAGGTCCTGCCGGAGGGTCGTGCCGAGCTGGCCCGCTGGACGGCCGAGGGTGCCGCGCCGCGTGCCGTCAGGGAGCCGTTGCTGCTACGGCTGCGGGCCGCGGCGGTGGTCGGCACGGACGGCCTGGCGGACGAGCTGGAACGCCACCTGGAGCTTCACCGCGCGCAGTTGGCCGACTACCTGGAGATCGAACGGCGCGACTTCCCGGCCGAGCGGGCGGACGGCGAGAACCGGCTCCAGCACGCGGTGCTGCGGGCCGGGATCGGGCTGGAGACGTTCTGGGTGGAGTGGCTCGCCGAGACCCTCGAATCCCTCTCCCCGGACCACGCCTGAGCCACGCCTGAGCCACGCCCGAGCCACGCCCGAGCCACGCGCCCGAACCGGGTCCGGCCGACGCCTGAGCAGGGCCGGCCCCGCGCCTCCGTAGGTCCTGACCTGCGGCGATGCCCGCCCCGCGCGCCGCTCCCGACCCCCGGTGGGACACTGGTTGCCTGTCCCTGCCCGAACTCTCGACCGGGGGCCCGCATGTCTCTTCCCAGGCCGCTCCACGCCGTCATCGCCGCAGCTGTCGTCGCGGCGGTCGCCCTGGGCCCGACGCACCTGGCGTCGGCCGCGCCCGCCGAGGAACTCCCCTCCGCCGACCAGCTGAAGTCGGCCCTGCTCACCGCAGCCGACCTCGGTCCCGACTTCACCGAGGTGCCCGCCACCGAGAGCCCAAGTCCGGGCGAGAACCCGAGCCCGGTCAGCGGCTGCGACGCGCTCAGCGCCCTGATCAACATGCACGCCACCCAGCCCGGCCTCGCGAATTCGCGCGCCGAGACCGAACTCGACGGTCCGGACGGCAATCCGATGGTCACCGAGGCCCTTGCCGCCGAGCCGTCCGACCAGCTCACCACCGACTTCAACTCCGTGGCCGACGCCCTCCGGAGCTGCCACACCATCACCTTCAACGCCGGCACCGAGGACACCGTGACCTTCACCGTCACCCCGGTCACCCTCGGCGACCGCCCGGACGCCCCGGCGGTCCGCCTCGACGGCACCCTGGCCGGCGTCCAACTCAACGCCTTCGTCGGTATCGAGCGCTTCGGCACGGTCGCCATGGCCTTCGGCTACTTCCAGCGTGAGGGCGCCGACGCGCAGACGGCCTCGATGCAGTACCGCACCGCCGTCTCCAAGGTCGAGCGCACACTCGGCACCACCGCCGGCAGCACCACCCCGCCCACCGCCGTCGCCACCCAGAACATGCGGGCCTGAACCGCGGCCCGCGGCAGGGCCGAGCGCACCGGCTGTTCGGCCGCCGCCGACCGGATCGGCGGAGCCGGTCAGACGATCGGCTCACGGATCGACCGAGCCCGGCGAACCGCTGAAGAGGCCGTGCAGCTTGGCCCGTTGTCCTCCGCACGCTGGTCGCCGCCCCGTCGGCGCTGACGACCTGCACGGGGCGGAACCCGACGCATCGGCGGTCGGGCAGGTGGACGGCCTCGCCGAGGTCGATCCGGCGAAGCCGGCGGCCACCACGTCGACCGGCACCTGGAGCACGGAGCACATCGCCTGCCGCGTCCCGCCGGCCCTCGCGGCCGTACCGCGCGGCCCGAGGCGGACTGCCCGGTGGAGGTGGCACTGGTGGCGGTGGCGGGCCGCTGGGCGACGCTGGTGCTGCGGGAGCCGATGCACGGCCCCGCCTCGTACGGGGAGTTGTGGGCGCGGCTTCCGGAGATCAGCTCGAAGGTGCCCGCGGAGCGCCTGCAGGTCTTGGGCGAGCGGGAGTTGGTGGCCCGCCAGCGGCTTCCCGGCTTCCCGGTGCGGACCACGTACCGGCTGACGCCCGCCGGGCAGGCGCTTCGCCCGCTGCTGGTCGAGCTGTACCGCACGGGTGCGCGGCCGGCGGGCGTCCAACGGTGAGCGGGACGGCCGCACCCCCGTCGCGGCCGTCCCGGCTCTCGGCTCCGTTCGTCCGGCTCCGTTCGTCCGGCGCGTCGCCTACGGGTGGAAGACGATCTCCGGGAAGGCCGGCGACGGCCCGTCGAGCAGGTGGCAACCGCGGTGGCGCAGGTGGAGGTCGAAGAAGGCCAGGGGGTAGGCCTGCTGGATGCGGATGCCGCGGTCGGGGTCGAGGGTGCCGACCTGGGCGTGGATCTGCTCCTCGGTCATGCCGAGGAGCCTGCCCGCCTGGGGGATCAGCGTCATGTTGTCGCCGTACGAGCTGTGGATGGCGCCGGTGGCCTGGATGTCGAGTCGCCAGCCGCGCAGGTGGCCCCAGAAGGTCTCGGCGGCGGGGTTGCCGGCCCGGGCCCAGTCGGCGGTCATCAGCATGAACGGCCGGTCGAGGTCGGCGCTGGGAGCGGGGTTGGAGAGCATCGGCGCGTCGAGGGCGAGCCCGGCGCGGATGCGCCGGTCGGCGGCCATGGCGAGGGCGGTGGCGGTGCCGCCCTTGGACCAGCCGAACGCGCCGAGGGTGTCCGGGTCGAGGCCGCCGAGCAGGCCGGCCGGCAGGGCGCGGCGGTCGACGTCGGGGTTGCGGCCGGCGGCGAGGTCGTCGACGACGTCGAGCAGGAAGCGGAGGTCGGCGGCGTAGTCCCTGGGGTACATGGCGACGCTGCCGTCCGGGGTGAGGACGGTGCCGTCGGGGAACTCGGTGAACGCGTCGTGGGTGTGGTCGACGGTGACGACGGCGTAGCCGTGGCTGGCGAGCTCCTGGCAGATGACCGTGTGGTCGGCGCGGTAGCCGCCCGAGCCGTGCGAGAAGACGACGACGGGCAGCCGGTGGCCGGTCCGGCGGACGGGCGCGCCCTGGTGGCCGGAGGTGAGCGGGCCGACGGAGGGGTCGAGTGGGAAGCCGATGTCGGAGAGGAGGGCCCGCAGGGCGCCGTCGGTCATCCAGGGGGCGAGCGGGTACGCGTCGGCGTCGGAGCTCCGGGCCGGGTACCAGACGGTGGCCATCAGCTCGCGGAACCGGCCCGGCCCGGCGATCGGGTCCGGGCGCGAGGTGTCGCGCAGGTGGAGCGGCACCATGCCCACCGGGCACGGGCCGGTGGGCGCGGGAAGGGTGAGCCGCGCGGCGGCGGCGGGGCCCGTGCCGGTGGCGGCTGCGGCGCGGCCCGGGGCGCCCCAGGCGGTGCCGGCGAGGCCGATCGGCGCGGCGGCGCCCATCGCCAGCGCGGCGCCGAGGATGCGACGGCGGGTCGGCCCGGTGGGGCTTCCGGCCGGCCCGGCGGAGGTTCCGGTCGGGCCGGTAGGGCTGGTGGGGCCGGTGAGGCTTGCGAACGGCGTGGTGTCCATGCCTCGAACGCTGTCACGCGAGGCGGCCGGGCGGCATCGGCCCGCCGACTGATCCACCGTCACCTGGCATTGGCCCACGGGTTTACATCCCCGGGCTGATGCGGACCGCGCGACGTCGGCCCGGCCGGAGCGGGAGGTGGAGGCTAGACGACGTTCTTGTCGATCAGCATCTGCAGCACGTTGACGTGGAAGTCGGGGAAGTCCATCGGCACGATGCCGAACCGGGCGCGCTGCTGGGTGCGGGCGTTCAGGTACGGGTAGACGGCGCGGTCCATGAGGCTCTGGGAGCTGGTCTTGGGCCAGTAACCACCGGCGTAGCTGAGGAAGTTGACGAACATCTTCGGGTAGCTCGGGTTGCCGAAGGCCTTGTCGAACTGGGCGGTGATGTACCGGCCCTTCGCGCCCAGCGGGTCGAGGCCGCCGATCTGCCAGACGTCCTGGGTGTCGAAGTACTCGTTCTGGCCGCTGGACCAGTCGATCAGGCCCCAGGGGTTGGCGAAGTCCGCGAGCAGGACGACCTTGCCGCGGGCGGTGTCGAGCGTCGGCCAACCGTAGAAGTGGAACAGGCTCCGGTAGCCGAACGCGTCGAAGTAGTGGTTGACCCGCCGCATGAACTCCTCGTCGCCGAGCGCCTGTCCGCCCGCCCGCTCATTGCGCAGGCGCATCACGATGGTCTCGCCCGGGTGTGCCTGCAGGAAGGACCGGCACCGGTCGAGCACGTCCTGCAACCGGAGGTGCTGGTAGGCGTCGGAGTGGTAGATCCCGAGCTCGTCCGGCGCGCCCTGCAGGCCGTTGCAGCGGATGTCGAGGAAGCGGACGCCCTCCTGCAACTGCTGCGGTATGCCCCAGTTCTGGGTGTGCGACCACTCGGTGCCGTAGTCGGGGTTCTCGCAGCACGAGTCGTGGGTGCCGGGGATGGTGAGGTCGAGCAGGGAGAGGTTCCCGTCCAGACGGCTCATCCAGTCGTCGGTCGGCAGCCCGCGCGGGGTGGTCCGCACGGCGCCCCAGGCGGTGGACGACGGCAGGGCGATCCCGCCGCCCAGGACGGCTGCTCCGCCGACTCCCGCGCTCCACTTGAGAAGATCACGACGTGCGATGCCCATGAGGTGGCTCCTTCGGCCTTCCGATCGGCTGGGGCGTGCGCTGCCTTCAGTCCGAACGCCGCCTCGGCGTCGGCGGGTTCACCGTCCGAGGGGCGGGCGTGCTTCGGTCTCCGTTCCGTCCTTCCTACCCGGATCCCCGCTTGACGAACGGCTGTCACACGGGGCGGCAAGTCGCTTGCGGTCACCGGTGGTTGGGAACGGACGGGCGGGAAGGTGCCGAGGTCGTGGTCGGATCGGGGTGATTGCGGTTCAGTCTCCATTCGCACCTCCCCTGCCCAGCCTGACGAACTGCTGTCACATTGGACGGCGAATGGCCGGTCGGATCCGGGGGGTTGGGGATGAGTTCGGGGGACGGTACCGACCTCGCGGCGGCAGTCGTCGCAGCGTTGCTGCAGGCGGCGACCGGCGCGGCCGGGGCGGCGGGGACGCCCTTCGGCGCGGACGGCGTCGGCTGGGTGCAGGAGGGGCTCAGGCAACTGCCGCGCTGGGCGCAGGCGGCCGAGCGGGCCGACTCGGCGCCGCAGGACGACGGGGCGCGCCTGGGGCTGGCGGAGGCCGTGGGCGAGCTGCTGAGCCTGCACCCGGCGCTGGCCGAGTCGTTGGAGACGCGCCGCGCGGAGCGGGCCGCACAGCCCGTCGAGGAGCCGCCGGCGCCGACGACGGTCACCGTCGGCGCGAGCGCGGTGGTCGGCGGCGCCGGGCAGACGGCGCTGGGGACGGGCAATGTGCTCGTCGGCGGGAACATCCACAACAAGGTCGTCAACAAGCACGGCAACACGGGTCTCCTGATCGCCGTCCTGGTCGTGGTGGGGGCCCTGGTCGCCCTCGGCATCCACTTCCTCGGCGGCTCCAAGAACCTCGGGTCCGCCCCGCGCCTGCCCGCCTCAGTGGAGGGAGAGCAGCGCAGGGCGAGTTCTGACAGCGACTGGGAGAAGTTCCGGGCCTCACTCACCAGGGACGGCGTGGAGAGCCCCCAGACGGCCGCGTACGGCAGCGTGCCCAACAGCTCCACGGACCTGGTGCTGGCAGGCGATGACCACACGGCACGGTGGGAGGTCGTCATCGCCAACGTGACGATGACGTTCCAGCGGACGTTCGCCGAGTCGATGGCGGGCTCGAAGGGAAGCTCGGGTGGGGAGGTCCCGACGTCGCTGCCGGGGAAGATGTACTGTTCCGCCACCTCCCACGTGGTGAGCGAGGGCGACGACTTGGGGTGCATCTGGTTCGATGACACGTACGTGATCATCGTCAATGGGGTCGGCCGGGACCCGAAGATCGCGGCCGCGGTCATCGAGCGGATCTACCACGGCACCGAGCACTAGGCGCTGGTCACTGTCACAGGAGCAGCGCCTCAAGTTCCGGAAGTCGGCCGAACAGGTCGGGGAGGCCGTGGACGCCGTTGCGCGCGACCTCGTGCGACAGTGCGAGGTCGGGGCCGGTGCTCGCCTCGACGCCGGTGAGGCACCGGAGGATGTTGCGCCTCGTGTGCCCCAGCCAGCCGTCGATCATGAACACGAACCAGCTCGGGCCCGGCGGCGGCAGTGCTCCGCCCCCCGCGGCGTAGCCGTCGAGGACCGAGCGGAAGACGGCGGGCTTGATGTTGTCGAAGCCGGGTCCCTTCGCGAGGCTGAGCGCGGTCGAGCCGAGCTCGCCGGACAGGTCGAGCATGCCCGAGAGCTCCCAGTCGAGCACCACCGGCCGGCCCTCCCGGGCCAGCAGGTTCCACGGGTGGATGTCCTTGTGGGTCAGTACGACGGGGCCGGGCCGTTCGCAGGTGTCGACGACGTGGGCGATCGCGAGGAACGTCTCGACGTGGGAGGCGAGTTCGTCGGCCCACGGCTGTCCGGTCGCCACCGCCCGCGCGGCGAGCTCGGGCCAGTCCCGTGGCGTCGGTTCCTCGACCGACGCGGGGGTCCACGCGACGTCGAGCGCGTGGATGCGCGCGAGGATCTCACCGATCTCGAACGCGTACGCCGGCGACACCGGTGCTTCGGGCACCGTTTCGCCCTCGACCCATCGGTGGACGAGCGTGTGCTGGTCGGCCGAGATCGGCTCCGGCATCGGGATGCCGGCGGCGAAGGCCGCCCGCTCGAGCCTGAACACGTCCTCGACGTGATAGGCCGAGCGGCGGTCGACGAGGTTCAACTCCTTGACTGCGAACGACCCTTGGTCGGTGTCGAGCCGGTACGTCCGGTTGGCGAACCCGCCGTGGACGCGGATCATCGGCCGGATCGGCTCGCCGAGCTGCGAAAGGTTCACCCGCGCATGCTAGGGCCGGCAGTTCATCGATGCACCGGACTTTCCCGGGCCGACCACGTGCCGAACACGCAGGAGGACGCCTGGTCGGTGCTCACGGGGCCGGTATACCCGTTCTCGGCCGCTGTCGGTGGGGGCGGGCAGAATGCCGCCCATGATCCATGACTACCGACCGGGCGACGTGCTGCGGCTGGAGTGCCCGTTCACCGAGACCACGGTCACCGAGGTCTCCCGCTACCACGTCTCGGTGCGGTGCCCGTGGTGGGCGGCGGACCCGCAGGCCGAGGGCATCCACTGGAACGGCGGCCGTGCGATGCCGCTTCCTGCCGCCCGCGAGTGGGAGATCTTCCGGACGGAGCCGGTGGAGACGGAGCTGAGGCCGGGCGACACCTGCCGGGTGGGGATGCCCCCGACCGTGGTGCACGTCCAGTCGGTGGAGTACTACGACCCGCCGATGGTCACCGGCCTGCTGCCGCGGCCCGCGTGCTACGTCGAGGTCCTGCGGCAGGGAGAGGTGTACGAACCCGACTTCGAGGACCAGGGTTACGCGTTCGACCCGGCCGGCGGTGAGCCGATCAGTGTCGAACTGCTCTTCCGCCCGTACGCGTTCCTCGAGCCGGGCGACGAGGTCGCCGACCGGGACGGGCGTGCCTGGCGGTTCGACGCGGCGTGGGACTGGCACGCCTTCGACGGTGAGGCCTCGGGCACGCCGGTCTGGCCGCTGGTGCTGCTGTGCCGCGACGGTGAGCCGATCCCCGACGGGACCGACGGGACCGACGGGACCGAGGCGGCCGCGGCGGTCGCGCGGGCGACGGCGGCCGGCAGTCACGCGGAGGAGTGGGAACGGTGGACCGGGCTCGCGCTCGCGCAGCCGGCCGCCGACCGGCCGTAGCGGGGTGGGAGTGGGAAGTCGGGCGGGCCGACTTCCCACTCCGGGGGCGGGTGGGCCCTCGGGCGGGTGGGCCCTCGCCGGTCAGCGGGTCTCGATGACGACCGACTCGATGACGACGTCCTTGGCCGGGCGGTCGTTGCGGGGGTCGGTCTCCGTCGCGGAGATGGCGTCGACGACCCGCTGGCTCGCCGCGTCCGCGACCTCGCCGAAGATGGTGTGCTTGCCGGTGAGCCAGGTGGTCGGCCCGACGGTGATGAAGAACTGGGAGCCGTTGGTGCCGGGCCCGGCGTTGGCCATGGCGAGCAGATAGGGCTTGGTGAACGCCAGGTCCGGGTGGAACTCGTCGGCGAACTGGTACCCCGGCCCGCCGGTGCCGTTGCCCAGCGGGTCACCGCCTTGGATCATGAAGCCCTCGATGACCCGGTGGAAGACCGTGCCGTCGTACAGCTTCCCGTTGCTCGGCTGCCCGGTGTTCGGGTCGATCCACTGCCGTTCACCGGTGGCGAGTTCCACGAAGTTCTTCACGGTCTTCGGGGCGTGGTTCGGCAGCAGCCGGATCACGATGTCGCCCTGGTTGGTCTTCAGCGTCGCGTACAGCTCTTCTGCCATGGCAAGTCCTTCGGTGTGTCCTACTGGCGCGGACAGTCTTCCGGCCTGGACGGACGAACCCGGGGCGACAACACGGCATCTCACCCGCATGAGTGACGTGGCAGAAGGAGTGGGAAGTCGGCTCGTTCGACTTCCCACTCCTTGTGTCCTTCACGGGCTTGTCGTGGTCGGGGCCGTGGTCGTGGTGGGCGTGACGTCGCCCTCGCTATGGCGGGGTTCAGGTGGCATCGGGGGAGTCGTGGGTGGTGGCGAGGTCGAGTTCGGCCCAGACGGTCTTGGCGTTGGGGTGGCGGGGGATGGTGCCCCAGCGGTCGCAGAGGGCGTCGATGAGGGTGAGGCCGCGGCCGGACTGGGCGTTGGGGGTGTGGATGGTGGGGAGGACGGGGCTGCGGTCGCCCCTGGGGTCGCTGATGGCGATGCGGAGGGTGGTGCCCCGGCGCGCGGTGGTGGTGAGCGCGAGGTGCAGCTCGAACCCGCGCCCCGGAACGCGTCCGTGCGTGATCGCGTTCGCCGCCAGCTCCGCGACGATCAACAGCGCGGAGTAGTACGGCTCGGTGTGCGTCGAGTTCAGCCCCCAGACGGTGAGTTGACGTCTGGCGATACGCCGGCAGATCGCCGCGCCCTTGGGCGAGGCGGCGAGGGTGATGGTGTGCCGGCGGGCGTCGGCGAGGGGGAGTTCGGTCGTCATGGGCAGAAGCGTGACGGCGCGGACGTACGCTGACCATGCATTCGGCGGGCACGCATTGTGCATGTACGGATGCGGAGGGTTGTCCTGTCGGGTGGCCCGGATCAATCGATCGAAAGGGCGGGTGATTGCCGTGGGTGGCGTCGAGCGCACGGTCTTCGACGACGGCGAGACGGCGGAGAACTCCGACGGGGTCGCGGAGTTCTACAGCGCAGTGGGGAAGCTGATCAAGCTCTTCCGGGAGCGGGCCGGCTACACGCAGCGGGACCTGGCCAAGATGACGGGTTACAGCGAGGACCAGATCGGCGCGATGGAGCGGGGGGTGCGGACGCCGAGGATCGAGTTCCTGACGATGGCCGACGACCTCCTCAATGCGGGTGGGGTGCTCCGGGCCGTCGCGGACGACGTGATGAAGGCGAAGGTCCGGGTGGCCACTCGGCACCCGGCGTTCAACAGGGCCTTCACGTCCGAGGAGGCCAAGGCCGTTGAGATCCACGGCTACAGCACCCTGCTCGTCCCTGGGCTGCTGCAGACCGAATCCCACGCTCGGGCGCTCTACGAGATGCGCAGGCCGTGGCTCTCCGTGGAGCAAATCGACACATGGGTGGCAGCCCGGCTTGCACGGCAGGAGATCCTCTCGCGGTGGCCGTTGCCGACGATGAGCTGGGTGATCGACGAGAGCGTTCTCCGCCGCCCCATCGGGGGGTGGGACGTCCATCGAGAGCAGCTTGAACGGCTGCTCAAAGTCGCCGAAATCCGCGGCCTGGAGCTGCAGATCATGCCTCTCGATGCACCCGAGAACGCGGGAATGGGTGGGGCGTTTACGCTCCTTACCCCTTCGGGGCGCGCGCAGATCGCGTACGTTGAGGTGCAGCACGTAAACCGCCTGATCACGGACCCCGAGGAAGTCCGTCTCATGGCGGCACGATACGGCACCCTCAGGGGGCAGGCACTCAACATGAGGGAGTCCTTGGCCTTGATCGAAATGATCCTGGGAGAGCGATGAACATGGCCGAGCTGGCGTGGTTCAAGAGCAGCTACAGCAGCAATGAAGGCGCTGAGTGCATCGAGGTCGCCGGGGCCTCCGGTGCCGTCCACGTGCGTGACTCCAAGGACAAGAGCGGCCCGCAGCTGGCCTTCGAGCCGGCCGCCTGGCGGGCGTTCGTGAAGTTCGCCGCCACCACCGAGGTCTGACCGGACCTCTTCTCAACGGCCCACCGCCTACCGGGCGGCGGGCCGTTGGCGTGCCCGCTGCCGGGCTGTTGACCTGGGCAATTCCCGTAAAAGGAGCATTCGGGCTTCTCGTACACGTGATCGCTTCCGTGTGGCCGGTGTGACAGTAGTAGCTTCACTGGGAACGGAGGTACGCTCACGCCCGCACCTCGGATCGGAGGGGTACGCACACGCAGGAGTGCTAGGGGGAAGCTCAGCCATGTCCGTAATCCTTGATCGTGCTCTGACCTACTCGAACACCGTCCCGCGCGGAACCGTCCACCGGGCCGCCATCTGTGAGGTCTTCCTCACCGACTCCGCCCGGGTCTCCGGCGAGGAGTTCCTCGTCGCCGCGCAGCTGCCACGCGTCCACAGCTACTACAGCGACCACGTCACGGCGCCCGCCACCTACGACTCGATGCTGCTCATCGAGGTCTTCCGCCAGGCCTCGATCTACGTCGACCACACCTTCCTCGGTGCGCCGCTCGACAACAAGTTCGTCTTCATCAGCGGGGAGCTGGAGGTCGCCGACCCGGCGGCGCTGGTCATCGGCGCCCGCCCCGGGCACGCCGAGCTCCGCGTCCGGGTGGCCGGGCTGAAGCAGCGGGGCGGCGCCGTCACCGGCAGCACCCTCGACCTGGTCATGTCGGTCGACGGGCGGGAGGCCGCGACGATGCGCACGTACGCGCAGTGGATGCCCGGCGGGGCCTGGGACCGGATACGCCGTAGCGGCCGCGCCGTGCTCGACCTCACCCCGGACCGGTCGCACCGGACCGGCCGCCGGGTCGCCGCCGTCACCGTAGGCCGTTCCGCCGCGCAGAACGTCGTGCTCGCCGGGGCGGAGGTGGGCGACCGCGAGGTCCGCACCCAGGTCGTGGTCGACCAGGACAACCCGGCGTTCTTCGATCACCCGCTGGACCACATCCCGGGCGCGGTGATCTTCGAGGGCTTCCGCCAGTCGGCCATGTACGCGGCTCATGAGCTGTTCGGGTGGTCGCCGCGCGGCCTGCTGCTCTCCCGGGTGCAGACGGAGTTCACCCGCTTCGGCGAGTTCGAGCTGCCGACCGACTGCGTGGTGCGGGTCGTCGACCAGCCCGCCGCCGACACCGTCGCGTTCGAGATCGCCATGGCGCAGGAGGACGCGCAGATCGCCCGCGCCCGGGTGCACCTGACCCGGACCGGGCAGGACGCCGGCGCTGTGCAGAATCGTTTCGCCTATGACGTGGTCGGCGGCTGAGGACCGGCATCGCCCCCTCCGCGTGCCGGTTCGCGGTGCGCCGAACCACGCCGCACCCCGGGGTCCATGCCGAAAGGCCCCGTCCGCAGCCGCGGACGGGGCCTTTCGCGTCGCGTACCAGCCTCTGCGGGCCGACTCGGCGTACCCGGGCTCAGGGGGCCGGCTTCAGCCCCGCGGAGAGGGCCGTCAGCAGCGGCAGGGTGGGCATGGCGTGGCCGGCCTCCACGGCGCGGACCTGGCGCTCCGAGAGGCCGGAGCGCTCGGCGAGGTCGGGGACGGACAGGCCCAGGGCGGTGCGGCGCTCGCGGACGGCGCCGGCCAGCGCGGCGGCCGGGTCGCCGTCGGGGTGGGCGGGGAAGTCCTCGATCAGGGGGCGCGCGTGGTCCACCGAAGCTCCTCGTCGGCGAGTGGGGGCCGCACAGTCTGGCACGCGACCAGAACGCCTGCGGGGCAAGCGGAGGTCAAGTTTCCTTGACCGCAGCTTGGTTGCGGATCGCCGGCAGGCGTCACGCGCCCTTCACGCCGGCTCGTAGGGCGGTGTCGCGGACGAGGGCGCGGGCGTGCGGGGAGTCCATGGGGTGGGCGAAGAGGTAGCCCTGGCCGAGCGGGCAGCCCATGGCGGCGAGCAGGTCGCGCTGTTCGGGGTGCTCGATGCCCTCGGCGATGACCTGGACACCGAGGGTGTCGGCGATCCGGGCGATGCCCTCGACCAGGGCGTACTGCTGCCGGGAGTGGCCGAGTCCGTCGATGAAGGACTTGTCGATCTTGAGGAGGGAGATCGGGAACTCGCGGAGGTAGGAGAGGGAGGAGTAGCCGGTGCCGAAGTCGTCGATGGCGATGCCGACGCCGAGGGCGGAGAGGGTGGCCATGTCGGCGTGGATGCGGTCGTCGCGGCGCATCAGGACGGACTCGGTGAGCTCCAGCACGAGGGTGTGCGGGTCGATGCCCGAGGTGGCGATGGCCTG
>NZ_JBEORY010000047.1:0-69104 GCF_040302665.1 Kitasatospora sp. NPDC097691
CGGCAACGGGCTGCTGACCAGCAACGGCGCCGACTGGGCCCGCCAACGGCACCTGACCGCCCCGGCGTTCCGGCCGAGCGCGGTGCGCACCTTCGACACCATCGTCACCGACGCCACCGCCGACATGCTGGAGCGCTGGCGCCCGTCGGTGGCCTCCGGCGCCCCGCTGGAGGTGGACGCGCACCTCACCGCGCTCACCCTGGGCATCCTCACCCACGCCATCCTCGGCAGCGACATCGGCGGCATCGGCGAGGGCTTCGGCCGCGCGGTGGACGCCGTCAACCGCTGCATCGGCCACTACGTACCGAACCCCGACCCCGACCCGGCCGACACCGCGCGCCGGTTCGCCGACTTCGGCCGGGCCCGGGTGTTCCTCAACACCGTCACCCGCACCCTGATCGCCTCCCGGCGGGCCGGCGGCAGCACCGGCGGGGCGGGCGGCAACCTGCTGGACACCATGATGTCCACCGACCACCTGGTCTCCGACGAGGACCTGCGCGACCAGGTGCTGACCATCGTGATGGCCGGTCACGAGACCACCGCCAAGTCCCTGACCTGGACGCTCTACCTGCTCGACCGCCACCCCGAGGAGCTGGCCAAGGTCCGCGAGGAGGTCGACCGGGTCCTCGGCGGCCGCCCGCCGACCGCCGCCGACCTGCAGGACCTGCCGGCCTGCCGGCGGGCGATCCAGGAGGCGATGCGGCTCTACCCGCCGGTGTGGCTGATCTCCCGCCGGGCGGTGGACGAGGACACCGTCGGCGGGTACCGCGTCGAGCCCGGCACCCTGGTGTGCGTCAGCCAGTGGGTGCTGCACCGCCACCCCGAGTACTGGGACGCGCCGGACGCGTACCGCCCGGACCGCTTCGACGGCGCCACCCTCCCCAGCCACCTCTACCTGCCGTTCGGCGGCGGCGACCGGATCTGCGTCGGACAGCACTTCGCGATGCTGGAGGCCGTCCTGGTGCTCGCCACGCTGCTGCAGTCCGTCCGGCTGGAACTGGTCGAGGGCTTCCCGGTGGAGCCCGAGGCCCTGGTCACCCTCCGCCCCAAGCACGGCATGACGATGATCGCGAGGCCCCGATGAGCACAGCCGTACGCCCCGTCGGCGGGTCCTACGACCCCGCCCGCACCACCGGCGGCGGCCTGGCCGCCGAACTCGACCGGCTGGAGGCGCAGGCCGCGCTCTCCTTCCCCGAGGAACTGCGCATCCTGCGCGAACTCGGGATCGGCACGGACACCGGAACGGGCGCCGGCACGGACACCGCCCCAGGACCCGCCACCGTGCTCGAACTCGGCGCCGGGCCGGGCGCGGTGACCCGGCGGCTGCGCGCCGCGCTGCCCGCCGGGACCGCCCTGATCGCCGCCGACATCGACGGCGGACTGCTCGCCCACGCGGCCGGCCCCGGCGTCACCCTGCTGGTCGCCGACGGCGCCGACCTGCCGATGCCGGACGCGAGCGTGGACTTCGTCCTGCTCCGCTACGTCCTGCAGCACGTCCCCGACCCGGCCGCCGTCCTGGCCGAGGCGCGCCGGGTGCTGAAGCCCGGCGGGCGGGTCGCCTGCACCGAGGTCGACTCCGCGCTGTGGGGCGCGGCCGAGCCCTCGTACCCCGAACTCGCCGGTGTGCACGCCAAGATGGCGGCCGCCCAGCGCGCCGACGGCGGCGACCGGTCGATCGGCCGACGGCTGCCCCGGCTGCTGCGCGCGGCCGGCTTCGACGAGGTCGTGCTGCGGCCGTTCGCCACCACCAACGACGACCACCCCACTGACGCCTTCGCCCCCCAGCTCGGGCCGCAGCGCCTGGAGCCGCTGGTGGCCCGGGGCGTCCTCTCGCTGGCCGAACTCGCCCTCGCCGCGGACCGCTGGAACCGCTTCCGGTCGGACCCCGACGCCTGGGTGATGCTGCTCGGCCTCACCGCCGCCGCGACCGCACCCGCGGGCCGCGGACCGCAGGAAACCGCCTGACCGCCTGACCGCCTGACCGCCTGACCGCCTGACCGCAGGAAACCGCAGCAGCACTCACGCAGCAGCACCGAAAGGAATCGCCATGCACCCCAAGGTCAAGATCTTCATCACCATCTTCTGCTACATCAGCGCCGTGGCCGGGCTGATCACCGCCGTGATGGACGCCAGCCACAAGCCCGCCCAGACCACCGACGCCGTCGTCGCCGGCGTGCTCGGCGTCGCCTTCCTGCTGGGCGGGCTGGCGCTGACCCGGAAGCCGCGCTACTGACGGATCCGGCGGTGGCACCCTTAGCGCGCGCACAACGGGTCGGGGGGTAGGGCTTCGAAAGCCCTACCCCCCGACCCGTTTCCGGCCGGTGTCAGCTCGACCGGCGCAGCGGGTTGATCACCCCGAACGCCCCGGTCAGCGTGGACGGGTCGACGAAGGAACCGCCCGGCCCGTGCGTACGGCGGAAGTTGTCGACCAGCCCGGAGAACGACGGGTCCACCTTCGCCCGGTACGCGGCCAGCAGGTTGACCCGCTCCGGCGTGGACAGCTCCTGCTCGGCGCGCAGCTGGTGGCTGCGGGACAGGTGGTACATGCCCTCGACGGTGTACCCGGCGTCCAGCCAGCCCTGCCACAGCGCGTCGCGGTCCGCCTCCTGCCCGGCGAAGTACTCCAGGGCGCGCGGCCGCGGCTCGGTCGGCGCGGCCGCGGCCGGCACCGGCTCGGCGCGCAGCTCGACCCGCCGCCCGCACAGGTACAGCACCGCGACGCCCTTGCGCACACAGAAGTTGAGCGCCTCGCCGGCCTGGTCGACGACCGCCTCGGCCTTGTCGTTGAGCGAGGTGTTGCACAGGATCGGCACCCCGGTGGCGGCCCGGAACGCGTCCAGTGCCCGGTGCAGCCGCGGGTTCGACTCGGCGGTGACGGTCTGGTGCCGGGCCGAGCCGTCCAGGTGGACGATCGCGGGCACCAGCTCCCGCACCTCCGGCCGGACCTGGACCGCCTCCAGCATGTACGGCGACTCGCGGTCCGAGGCGAACCACTCGCCGGTGTGCTCGGCCATCACCATCGGCGCGACCGGGCGCCACCACTGGCGCCGCTTGTACTCGTTCAGCAGGTCCTTGACCTTCTGCGAGCGCGGGTCGCCGATCAGGCTGCGGTGGCCCAGCGCACGCGGCCCGAGCTCCGCCCGGCCGTCCACCCAGGCGACCACGCCGTCCGAGACGTCGGCGACGAAGCGCTCCGCCTCGAAGTCCGTCACCGAGACGATCCACGGCGCGAACTCGGCCAGCGCCTCCTCGACGTCCATGACGTCCCGGCCGTAGTACGGCGAGAGGATCCGCATCCCGGAGTCCGCGAGCGCGCCGGCCCCGTACAGGCCGAGCAGGCCGAGGCCGATGCCCTGGCCGGAGTCGTTGGCGCACGGCGGGGTGACCAGGCCCTTGAAGCCGAACCGGTCCATCAGCAGCGTGTTGGTGGGGCAGTTGAGCGCGTAGCCGCCGCTGGTGGACAGGTGGGTGTCCTCGGCGCGGATGCCGCCGACCTCCAGCAGCCGCTCCACGTTGCGGATCGCGACGCCCTCGCAGCAGCGCTGGATGACCTTCATGACCGCGCTGCGCAGGTGGTCCTCGCGGCTGAGCGAGTCGTCCAGCTCGACGCCGGCCAGCTGCTCCTCGGCGGCGGCCACCACCGCGCGGACCAGGTCGTGCGCGGCCTTCCAGGGCTGGGTCGCGGCGCCGCCGAAGAAGGTGACGTCCGCGATCGCGGCCTCGGCGTCGAACTCGATCGCCGCGGTCGAGGCCGTGGCCAGCGCCATCAGCGAGCCGGGCTCCAGGCCGAACACCGTCTCGGCGGCGGTGTACAGCGGGCCGGGGGACTCCACCGGCTCGAAGGTGATCCGCCCCTGCTTCACCACGCAGCCGGCGTACCAGTAGGTGTTCGGGCGGCTCTCCTGCGCGTAGTCGGGCAGCGCGTCGATCGCCATCCCGATGATCTGCCCGTCCCGGAACAGCGGGACGTCCCGCAGCACCCCGCTGAACAGGTGCGCGAGGCTGTGCAGCGGGAACTCCTCCGCCCCGGCCGGCTTCGGCACCGGCTGCGCCTTCGGCAGCCCCGGCGTGCCCCAGGCCGCCGTCACGTCATCGAGGGTGAGCCCCTCCTCGGCCAGCAGCGCCGACAGGAACGCCTCGGCCCGGCCCTCGGTGTACAGCGGCCAGAAGTGGTGCTTCTGCCCGCTGACCCGCTCCAGCTCCCACACCCGCACGAGTTCGACGCCCGCGTCGTCCCGGCGCCACAGCGCGACGTTCTGGTCGTGCCGCACCGAGAAGACCGCACCCGGCCCCGGCGGCGTCAGATAGGCGGAAAGGAAATGCTCGGCCACGGTTACCTCTTCTTCCTCGGTCTGCCCAGGAGGAGGTAATTCCGGCCCGTTCGCGAGGGGATTCCCGCACCCCGCCCAGGGCCGGCCGCCTGCCCCCGGCACCAGCGACTACCCGGTCATTCGACCACGCCCGCCGAGGCCCGGTACATACTGAAATCCCCCTTTACGCACGCCGCGTACGCATGCGCAGCGCCCCGTCGGCGGCGCTCGCCGACGGGGCGGGGGGACGGGCCGGGTGGTGAGCCGCCCTACCGGGCCCGCGGTTCCGGGCCCAGGCCCGCGAGGTCCAGCAGGAACGCCTTGACCTCGGTGGCCTCCAGGGCGTCCCGGGCCGCCGCGCGGTCGCTGCAGAGCAGGACCGGGCCCTCGTCCGGGTGGGCGGGCAGTCGCCCGTGGCTGCCGCGGACCGGGGACGGGTCCAGCGGTACGACGTCCATCCGGTAGCGCAGGCCGAGCTTCTTGCGCAGCAGGGCGCCGCCCGCCCGCAGCTTGGCGGTACGGTCGGCCGGGTCGAAGAACAGCTCGGCGGGGTCGTAGCCGGGTTTGCGGTGGATCTCGACGGTGGGCGCGAAGTCCGGGGCGAGGGCGTCGTCGAGCCAGTAGTAGTAGGTGAACCAGGCGCGGGGGGCGGCGACGGCGACGAGGTCGCCGGAGCGTTCGTGGTCGAGGCCGTGCTCCTTCTTGGCCGCCTCGTCCAGCACGGTGTCGATGCCGTCCACGGCTTCGAGCAGTTCCTGCACCCGGTCCCGGTCGGACCGGTCGCGGACGTAGACGTGCGCGAGCTGGTGGTCGGCGACGGCGAACGCCCTGGACGTCCACGGGTCCAGGTACTCCATGCCGTCCTGGGTGTGGACGTTCAGCAGGCCCGCCCGGCGCAACACCCGGTTGACGTCCACCGGCTGGTCGACGGCGGTGATGCCGTACTCGCTGAGGACGACGACCGTGACGTCCTGCGCGGCCGCGTCGGCCAGCAGCGGGCGCAGGGCCCAGTCGATCTCGGCGGCCGCGTCGGCGGCCTGGCGGGAGTCGGGGCCGAAGCGCTGCAGGTCGTAGTCGAGGTGCGGCACGTAGACCAGGGTGAGGTCGGGGCGGTGGTCCCGGAGGATCTGCCGGGAGGCGCCGACGATCCACTGCGAGGAGGGCAGTCCGGCCGTCGGCCCCCAGTAGGTGAAGAGCGGGAACTCGCCTAGCTTGGCGGTGAGTTCGTCGTGCAGGCCGGGCGGCCGGGTGTAGCAGTCGGGCTCCTTGCGGCCGTCCGCGTAGTAGATCGGGCGAGGGGTGACCGTCCAGTCCACGTCGGCGCCCATCGCGTACCACCAGCAGACGTTGGCGACGGTGTACCCGGGTTTGCGCCGGCGGGCGGCGTCCCACAGCTTGTCGCCGCCGACCAGGGCGTTGTGCTGGCGCCACAGCAGCACCTCGCCGAGGTCGCGGAAGTACCAGCCGTTGCCCACGACGCCGTGCCCGGCCGGGAGTTCGCCGGTGAGGAAGGTGGACTGGACCGAGCAGGTGACGGCGGGCAGGACGGTGCCGAGCGGGGCGCTGAAGCCCCGGTCGGCGAGGCCGGCGAGGGTGGGCATGTGGCGGAGCAGTGCCGGGGTGAGCCCGACCACGTCCACCACCAGCAGCCGTTTCACGAGTCCGTCTCCTTGAGTCCCAGGCGCTGCAGTTCGACGCGCGTCCAGTCGAGTTCCTCGGCGATTCCGCCGACCGTGCGGGTTTCGGCGGACGCGTCGGGCGCCCGCCCTTCCCGGCCGGGCGGCAGCACCGGCCAGGTGTAGGTCTCGACCTCGATGTGGTCGACCGCCGCCCGGGGGCCGCCCAGCAGCAGGCCGAGCGTCTCCCGGAGCACCGGGCCGGTGCTCGCCAGCGGCGCGGCCGGTTCGGTGCCCAGCGGGACGTGGAAGTGCACCCGCCAGGGCTGCTCCCCGGGCAGCGGATCCGCCCCGGCCAGGGCCTGCTCCAGGTCGTCCCGGCCCAGCAGGCCGTCCGCGCCGGGCTCCCGGGTCTGGTGCAGGAACCGGGGCTCCGCGTACGGCGCCAGGGCGGTGCGCCCGGCGGCGCTCCGCGGGCGGTCCGCGACCAGCGCCACGGACGCCTGCAGCTTGACCACCTCCAGGCCGGCCGCGGCGAGCCGGTCGAGCGCGGCGGCCGGCTCCTCGTGCTCGACCGCGAGGTGGCAGCCGTCCAGGCAGACGCCCAGGTGCGGGCCGGCCGCGTCGGCGAGCTCGCGGACGGCGTCGGCCGTCGACTCGACGACGCAGCCGGGTTCGGGCTCGAACCCGACCCGCAGCAGGCGCCCGGTGCTCCCGGAGAGCCGGGCGAGTTCCTGGGCGAGCCGGTCGAGCTGCCGGCGGGCGAGGTCGGCGTGGAGCGGCGTCCAGTCGGCGCGCCAGCCGAGCGGGAGGGTGGAGACGCTGCCGCGCCGGGCGTCGTCCGGGAGGAGTTCGGTGAGCACCCGGGCCAGGTCCAGGGTGTACCGCAGGCGTTCCGGGTCGGCCCAGTCCGGCCGGTACACCCGGTGCTTGACGACGGCCCCGCCGAAGCCGCGGTAGGGGAAGCCGTTGAGGGTGACCACCTCCAGGCCGCGGGCGTCGAGTTCGGCCCGCAGGCGGCCGGGCGCCGCGCGGTCGGCGAGGAGTTCGTCGAGGACCGGGCGGGCCAGCCAGAGGCCGAGGCCGAGCCGGTCGACGCCGAGGCGCTCGCGGACCGGCTCGCCGTACCGGGCGAGTTGGTCCCGGACTCCGGCCAGGTCCTCCGCCGGGTGGACGTTGGTGCAGTAGGCGAGGTGGACGGTGGTGCCGTCCGGGTGCCGGAAGCGCACGGGCTACCGCACCGCCCCGGGCGTGGGGCCGCCGCCGCGCAGGACGGAGTTGCCCTCGTGCAGCCCGGCGGCGTCGACGGCCGGCTCGCTGAGGTCGAGGCGGCCGCTCTGCCCGTAGAAGGCCACCGGGTTCTCCCAGAGCACCTGCTCGACCTGGGCCTCGGTGAACCCGGCGAGGAGCATGGTGTCGCCGACCTTCCGGGTCTTCAGCGGGTCGCTGTTGCCCCAGTCCGCCGCGGAGTTGACCAGCATCCCGGTGAGGCCGTACTCGGCGAGGATCGCGGCCATCCGGGGTTCGTCCATCTTGGTGTCCGGGTAGACGGAGAAGCCCGCCCAGCAGCCGGAGTCCCGCACCATGGCGACGGTCACCTCGTTGAGGTGGTCCAGGACGACCAGCGCCGGGTCGATGCCGGACTCGCGCACCACGTCCAGGGTGCGGCGGGTGCCGGCCGCCTTGTCCCGGTGCGGGGTGTGCACCAGCACCGGCAGGTGGTGCTCCACCGCGAGGGCGAGCTGGGCGGCGAGCGCCTCGTCCTCCTCGGCGGTCATCGAGTCGTAGCCGATCTCGCCGATCGCCACGACCTGGTCCTTCTCCAGGTAGCGCGGGAGCAGGTCCAGGACCTCGCGCAGCCGCGGGTCGTTGGCCTCCTTGGGGTTGAGGGCGAGGGCGCAGTGGTGCCGGATGCCGAACTGGGCGGCCCGGAAGGGCTCCCAGCCGATCAGGCCGTCGAAGTAGTCGACGAAGCTGCCGACGCTGGTCCGCGGCTGGCCGAGCCAGAACGACGGCTCCACCAGGGCCCGTACGCCCGCGGCGCTCATCGCCGCGTAGTCGTCGGTGGTCCGGGAGGTCATGTGGATGTGCGGGTCGAAGATGCGCATGGTGGTCGGTTCCTTCGGTACGGGGAGGCCGGTCCGGGCGGGTCAGGGCACTCGGTGGGCGTGCAGGACGGACTCGATGTCGGCCGGGACGGCCCGGCCGGCGGCGCGGCGCTCGGTGGCGAAGTCGTCCAGCATCCGCAGGAGTCCGGTGTCCGTGCGGTCGGCCAGGCCGGCCACCAGGGCCAGCGGGATACCGGTGAAGACGCACTTGAGCACGGCCTGCCGCCAGGCCGCCTGGTCCAGCCGGCGGGCGGCGTAGTCGCCCAGTGCGGCGGCGATCAGGCGCAGGTCGTTGGTGCGCAGGGCGTCCCGGACCAGGGGCAGTGCGCCGTCGCCGAGGCCGTACGGGCCCGCCCCGGGCAGCTGCTCGTCCGTGGTGCGGTGGTCGAGCACGCTCAACGCGCGCAGTACGGCGCGGCGTTCGGCGGTGTCGCCGCCCCGGTACAGGGCGGTCAGCTCGGCCACCAGTGCTTCGCCGCGCAGCGGCAGGGCCGCGAGCAGCAGGGTCCGGACGGCGTCCTCGACCTGCCAGCGGGCCAGCGGGTGCTCGGCTTCGCGGTCGCGGCCCGGCGGCAGCAGGTCACCCCGGCCGCCGTGCCGGGCGGCGCCCGGGAAGGCCGTCCGGACGGTGTCCGGTCCGGCGGCCGCCGAGGCCAGGCGCCCCCGCAGCCACTCGTCCGCCTGCGGCGTCAGCCGGTCGGCCAGCGCCTCCCGCAGCCGGGTCGTGCTCCATTCGGGTTCCGTCATCGCGCCGTCTCCATCGTCATCGCGGGCCGGGCGGCGGCCGCGCGCAGGAATTCCAGTGAGCGCCGGGCCACGCCGGGGCCGTCGTGGCTGTGCCGCGGCAGTTCGACGCTGATCAGCCCCCGGTAGCCGACCGCACCGAGCGCGGCCAGCACCG
Source organism: Kitasatospora sp. NPDC097691 (assembly GCF_040302665.1). Classification (NCBI taxonomy): domain Bacteria; kingdom Bacillati; phylum Actinomycetota; class Actinomycetes; order Kitasatosporales; family Streptomycetaceae; genus Kitasatospora; species Kitasatospora sp. NPDC097691. The sequence goes on from NZ_JBEORY010000047.1 coordinate 8,936, forward strand.
GCGGGAAGTCGATCTCGCCGTGGCCGAACTCCAGGTGCTCGTGCCGGCCGCGCCGCATGTCCTCGATCTGGACGTTGACCAGCCGGTCGGCGACCTGCTCGACGCACTCCGGGATGCTCCGTGGCTCCAGGCAGCGGCAGTGACCGATGTCCAGGGTGATCCCGAGCCGGCCCGGTGCGCCGGCCCCGTCCAGCCGGGCCAGCAGGCGCCGGGCCGCGTCGAGGGTGTCCACGAACATGCCGGGTTCGGGTTCGATCCCGACCACGACCCGCTGCTGCTCGGCGGCCCGCAGCACCGGCTCGCAGCCGCGCAGCAGGCGCTCCCACAGCATCCGTTCCGGGACGCCGGCGGGGGCGGTGCCGCTCCAGAACGAGACCGCCTCGGCGCCCAGTTCGGCGCCGATCCGCACCGCGGTGGTCAGCAGCCGCACCCGGCGCTCGGCGCCCTCGTCGCTGAGCATGGTCGGCTGGTGCTTGCGGCGGGGGTCGAGCAGGTAGCGGGCGCCGGTCTCGACCACCACGGCCAGTCCGAGCCGTTCGAGCAGCGCCGCCGTCCGGTCCACCTCGTGGACCAGGCCGGGGGCGAGCGGGTCGAGGTGGGCGTGGTCCAGGGTCAGCGCGACCCCGTCGTAGCCGAGGTCGGCGAGCAGGCGCAGCGCGTCCGGGAGCCGGTTGTCGGTGAGTCCGTTGGTGCCGAAGCCGAAGCGCGGCGCCGGCGGCCCGGGGTGCCGGTGCGTCATGTCGGGGACACCTTCCGGGCGAGGCGGCGGGCCAGCGACACGGCGAGGACGGGGGCCAGGGCGACGCCGCGGGCGCCGGCGGCGGCGGACAGCGCGGCCTGCAGCGGCGCCATCGCGTGGATGCCGGCCCCGACGGCCCGGCGGACCCGCACCGGGGACGGCGCCCTGACGGCGGCGAGCTGGGCCGGGGCCGCGGTGGCGAGGTAGCCGGCGGTGAGCAGGCCGGTCAGCGCCCGCCCGGCGGCGCCCCGGCGGCGGCCCAGGGCGAGGACCGTCCCGGCGACCAGCCCGCCGGCCGCCAGGGTGGCCCGGGGCAGGGCGGGGGTGGCGCCGTGGACCTCGCGCCGGCTGAGCACGGTCAGCGCCGCGGTGTGCCCGGCGAGCACCAGCGCGGACGGCAGGGCCGCGCGGACCCGTCCGCTGCCGGCGGCGCCGGTGAGCACGTCCAGGCCGCGGGCGGCCGCCATCGCGGCCGGGCCGGCCGGGGTGTCCTTGAGCACCAGGTCGTAGAGCCAGACGGTGCCGGCCAGCGGGACGGCCACCCGCAGCGCGGCGGTGCCGCCCGCGGCCGCGGCCAGGGCGAGCCCGGCGGCGGTGAGGCCGGTGGCGACGGCCAGCGCCGTCCCCGGGGTGACCCGCCCGGACGGGATCGGCCGCTCGGGCCGCTCGACGGCGTCCAGCTCGCGGTCGGCGTAGTCGTTGAGGGCCATCCCGCCCCAGTAGAGGCAGACCGAGGAGGCGGCCCGCAGGGCGGTGCGCGGCCCGGTGGGCAGGCCGGCGGCGGCCGCGCCGAGCAGGACGTCGCCGGGCACGGAGAGCGCGGCGGGCGCGCGGACCAGTTCCAGCAGGTCACCCACCCCGGTCGGTCCGGGTCCGGCCGCCGGGCCGGGGGCGGCGCCGACCGCCCCGGGCCCGGCCAGGAGGGGGCTCACCGCACCGCCTCCGCTCCGAGCGCCCAGTCGCGCAGCCGCTCGTACTGTTCGGCGAGCTCGTGGGTGGTGCCCGCGACCGGGTCCTTGAAGAAGAACCCGAGTTCGGCGACCGGCCCCGCCACGCCGCGGCGGTGGGCGAGCGCCGCGAACCGGGCCAGGTCGAGGACCAGCGGCGCGGCCAGCGTCGAGTCGCAGCCCTCCCAGGTGAACTGGAGCGTCATCCGCACCCCGAGGAAGCCCTCGAAGGCGATGTGGTCCCAGGCCGTCTTCCACTCGCCGAGCGCGGGCACGTTGTGGATGTGCACGCCGCCCTCGACGGGGTGGCCGAGCGTCTCCTCGAGGACACGCCGCTTGGAGCCGACCTTGCTGCGGGCCCGGTCCGGCTCGGCGAGGGCGGCGCCGTCGCCGCCGCCCAGCAGGTTGGTTCCGGACCAACTGCGCACCCGCAGAGCCCGTTTGGCGAACATCGGGGCGAGCACAGACTTGACCAGGGTCTCCCCGGTCTTGCCGTCGCTGCCCGCGTACGGCAGGCCGGCCTCCCGGGCGATCGCGTCCAGGGCGGGGATCCGGGCCCCGGTGGACGGGGTGAAGTCCACGTAGGCGCAGCCGGCCAGCAGGGCCGCGTAGGCGTAGGCCGCGCTGTAGGGCAGCGGGGCGCGGCCGGCCGCGAGGGCCGCGCGCAGGGCGTGCGGGGTGGCCCAGGCGGGGTCGGGAGCGGTGCTCGGCTCGGTGGTGGCGACGTTGACCACGACGACCCGGTCGAGGCGGTGGCGGTTCCGGAAGTCCCGGACGTCCTCGGCGAGCCGGTCGACCAGTTCGGCCTGCGGGAGGTCGTCGCCGGTGGGGACGGTCCGGATCTCGTCGTCGGCCGCGGCCAGTTCGGCCGCCAGCGGCGGCAGCAGGACGCCCGGCAGCACGCCGGCGTCGACGAGCCGTTCGGCCCGTTTGGCCAGCGGTTCGGTGGCGGTGTCGTGCCCGCCGAAGACCAGCCCGTCGAAGCCGGGCAGGTCCAGTTCCGCGAAGTCCGGCAGGCTGCTGACGCAGCCGGTCGGTTCGGCGAGCCCTGCCGCGATCGCCGCCGCGCCGACCACCGCGGTGGTCGCCACCGATCCGCGGGCCCCGACCAGCCAGACGCCGGTCCTCTGCTGTTCCGTGTTCATCCTGGTCCTTCCGCTGCTGGGACCGCCGTCGGAGCGGCCGGGAGACGAAGGCCTGCTCCCCGGGGGTGGTACGCCCCCCGGGGAGCAGGCCCGTTCCCTGCCCGACGGCTGTGACTGCCCGTCAGATGCCGGGCGGGTAGGGGAAGCTGTCGAAGGCCGCGTCGATCTCCTCCGGCGACTTGTGCAGCCAGGTGCGGCGCAGCTTGCGCAGCACCTCCGGCGCGAGGGGCTCGGCCACGGTGTCGGTCTTGGGCTTGGCGGTGGACTGGACGGCCCAGGAGAGCGCGATCAGCGGGTCGACCTCGGCCCAGCGGTCCGCGTCGATGCCCAGGAACTGCATGGCGCGGACGAACCCGTGCCAGGCGTGGAAGCCGACCGGCGGGTTGCCGTTCATGATGTGGGTCCGGCCGCCGGGGTTGCGGCGCGGGTCGTACAGCACGCCCTGGCCGAAGTCGACGAAGGCGCTGATCATCTCGTGCCGGTCGTGCGGGAAGAAGGTGTCGATGACGCCGAGCTGGGCCGTGGAGATCACGGTCAGCGCGTCCTTGAGCGGGCTGACCATGGCGGTGAAGCTGCCCGGGTAGGTGCCGGCCTTGCGCTGGTCCTGGTAGGCCTTGACGATGGCCACCTCGAAGTCCTTGCCGAGCGCGGCCGCCAGCTGCCCGTAGGCGGTCTTGATCTCGGGGGTGGCCTTGAACCACAGCACCTCGTCGTACTGGTACCAGAACTCGTTGGCGTACGGGTCGCCGAGCATCCCGGGGACGTCGGGGAGGACGACGCGGTCCCGGCGGCGGGCCGGGGCGGCCGCGGCGGTGCCGGACGCCGCGGTCGCGGACGCCGGGGCCGCGGAGGCCGGGACGGCGGCGACGGCCAGGCCCGCGCCGGCCAGGGTGACCGCGCCGGCGGAGAGTTTGAGCATGCGCCGACGGTCGATGGGCTGGGACACGGAGGTCTCCTCGTGTGGGACGTGCGGGCCGGGCGCCCGAGGCGCTCCGGGCCGACTGGGGTCCGTGGACTTTCGACTGCGCTGCGAGTCCTCGGCCGCCGGCACGGGCCTGCCGGCCGGCGGCGGGGACGGGCCGGAGATCCCGGCCTGCGCTGATGATGCTTCGGAGCCTAGGAACGCCGGCTATACGGCGTCCATATAGCCGGCGGCGGCCGGTTCCCCCGCCGGGAGGTCCGTCTCCGCCGGCACCCGGTCGGGGTGCCGCAACGCCGGGCTGACCGCGGCGAACAGCGCGAGCACCGCCATCGCGACGGCGATCAGGCCGAGCGTGCGGGTGACGCCCAGGCCGTCCAGCAGGTAGCCGCCGGCCAGCGCGCCGAAGGAGCCGGTCCCGAAGGCGAGCAGTTGGATCAGGCTGCTGACCCGGCCCTGCATCCGCTCCGGGGTGATCGTGACCTGGTAGACGCCGCCGGCCACGTTGGTCAGCCCGCCGACGTAGGCCATCGCGGCCATCACGGCGCCCAGCAGCACGGGGGAGCCGGTGAGGGCGAGGACCGGGACGAGGACGGCCCACAGCGCGGTGCCGCCGGCCACCACGGCGCGCAGCGGCACCCGCCGGGCCGCCCGCATGCCGGTGAGTGCGCCGACCGTGCCGCCGATGCCTCCTGCGGCGGTGACCAGCCCCAGGGTGGTGGCCGAGCCGCCGTTCTCCCGGACGATCAGGACGAGGGTGAGGCTGATCACCTGGAACAGCAGGTTGGTCCCCGCGATCAGGCTGACCAGGACGCGCAGGAAGCGGCGGCGCCAGGTCCAGTCCAGTCCTTCGCGCAGTTCCGCGACGAGCGGGGGCCGCGGGCCGTCGGGTTCGCTCTGCAGCCTGGTCCTGATCGGCAGCAGGGCGAGCAGCGACAGCACGTGGGTGACGGCCGAGAACAGGAAGGGCGCCCACCGGGCCGCGGTGTAGAGCAGGCCGCCGAGCGGCTGGCCGAGCAGCCCGGCGGCGCGCCACCTGGCCTCGTTCTGGCCGAGCGCGGCCGAGAGCTGCTCGGCCGGCACCACGTGCCGCACGGCCGCGCGTTCGGCGAGCTGGTAGAAGACCGCGAGGGTCGACTCGACGAAGGCGGCGGCCACCAGGTGCGCCAGGCCGATCCGGTCGGCGAGCACCGCCGCGGCGACGCTGCCCGCGACCAGCACCGCGCCGACGTCGCAGACGATCATCAGGCGGCGCCGGTCCCAGCGGTCCACCAGCGCTCCGGCGGGCAGCTGCACCAGGAGGTTGGGCAGCAGGCCCGCGAAGCCGACCAGGCCGGCGTCGCGGGCCTCGCCCGTCTTCCACAGCACCAGGAAGGGATAGGCGACGACGCAGGCCCGCGCGCCGAGCAGGGTGAGGCCGACGCCTCCCCACAGCAGCAGGAAGTCGCGGTTGCGGCGCAGCGGTGCGGGCGCCGCGTCCCCGGCCCCGGCGGAGGGGTCCGCCGGGTCGCTCATCCGCGGGGCTCGATGTCCCGGGCGGCGCAGCTCCACTCCAGGACGGCCATGGCGCTGTGCATCTTGTTCTCGGCCTGCCGGAACGCCAGGCTCGCCGGGCCGTCGAGCACCTCCGCGGTGACCTCCTCGCCGCGGTGGGCGGGCAGGTCGTGCAGGAGGACGGCGTCCGGGCTGTGCTTCCACAGGTCGGAGGTGACCCGGAACGGCTCGAACACGGTGCGCCAGTCGGGGTCGGGCTTGCTGGTGCCGGTCGTCTGCCAGCGCGTGGTGTAGACGGCGTCGAAGGGCTCGCCGAGGTCGTCGAGGTCGTGGCGTTCGGTCACCTCGGCTCCGCAGCGGGCGGCGTGGGCGGTGGCCCGGACCAGGACGTCGGCGGCCAGGCCGTAGCCGGGCGGGGTGCGCAGCTCCAGCCGGGCGCCCGGGAAGCGGGCGAGGGCCAGGGCCAGGGCGGCGGCCGAGTTGTTGCCCTCGCCGAGGTAGAGCACCCGCAGGCCCTCGATCCGCCCGAAGTGGCCGAGCAGGGTGGCCAGGTCGGTCAGCGCCTGGGTGGGGTGCTCGTCGGCGGTCATCGCGTTGACGACCGCCAGCCGGCCGTCCTCGGCCCAGCCGCGCAGTTCGGCCGGGTCGCCGGTGGTGCGGGCGACCAGGAGGTCGAGCATCCCGGCGAACACCCGGCCGGTGTCCTGCACCGTCTCGCCGGTGTTGGTCTGCAGGTCGCCCGGCCCGTAGGCGATGACCTGGGCGCCGAGGCGCAGGGCCCCGGCGGAGAAGGCGGTGCGGGTGCGGGTGGAGGTCTTGGCGAAGTACGCGCCGGCGATCAGGCCGCTCAGCGGCCGCCCGGCGCCGGCCCGCCCGGCCGCGAACTGCGCGCCGCGGCGGGCGAGGTGGCGGAGTTCCGGGTCGGTGAGGTCGTCGAGCGAGATCAGGCTGCGCCTGGACTGCGTCATGGGTGTCTCCTTGCGGTCGGTGGGGGTGGGCCGGGGCGGCGGGGCGTCACCAGCGCGAGCCGAAGTGCGCGTTGTCGCCCTCGCCGGCCTCGATGACGGCCCGGGCGAGCTCCTTGCCGTTGTCGCCGTTGGTCAGCACCACGAAGCCGTTGCCGCCGTGCACCTGGGTCATGGTCATCGCGAAGTAGCCCTCGAACTCGCCGAAGACGCCGAAGTCGAGGTCACCGGCGGTGGCGTCGATGACGGTGGACATGCCGTACATGGAGCCGGGGCTCGGCGTGAGCAGGTCCCGGGCGAGCGACGGGGTGAGCAGGACCGGATCGTCGTCGAGGTACCCGCGGCGGATCTCGGCGGCGGCCCGGGCGAGGTCGGTCGCGGTGGTCCACAGGCCGCCGCCGGCCACCGACGGGTGGATCGGCAGCCCGACGTCGACGGGCCGGCCCGCGGTGTCGTGGCCCCGGGCGACCGGCCGCCGGGAGCTCCGGCCGTAGCCCCAGTCGTAGCGGCTGGCTGTCATCCCGAGCGGCAGGAACACCCGGCTGCGCATCAGTTCGGGGAACGGCAGGCCGGTGAGGTCGGTCAGGACCTGCTCCAGCAGCAGGTAGTTGAGCTTGTTCTTGCGGAACAGCTCACCGGGGCGGTGCTCGAAGGCGGGCTCCGGGGTCCGGGAGGGGTGCTCGCCGCGCAGCGCCTGCAGGACGGTCGGCACCTCGTCGCCGGGCCGGTACGGCTCGTGTTCCGCTTCGAGGGCCAGGCCGGAGGTGTTGAGCAGCAGGTGGCGCACGGTGACCGGGCCGACGGCGGCGGGCACCTGCCAGTCGCGCAGGTACGCGTTGACGTCGGTGTCGAGGTCCAGCAGACCCTCGGCGGCGAGGGTGAGCGTGCCGAGCGCGGTGATGTGCTTGCTGACCGAGGCGACCTTGAACGGGGTGTCCGCGGTGACCCGGTCGGTGCTGCCGGCGGCGACCACGCCGTGCGTCTCCAGCCCGGCGAGTTCGCCGTCGCGCAGCAGGGCCACGCTCATCCCGGGGACGCCGTGGCGTTCCATCAGCTCCGCGTACGGGGAGGCGGCGCGGCGCGGCCCGTGCTCGGCGCCCGGTTCGGCGGGCCGTCCGGGGGCGGGCTCGGGGGCGGTGAGGGTCACGGCGAGCTCCTCGATCGAGGCGGTCTGGTAGAGCATCCGCAGGGTCAGCGGCAGGCCCGCGGCGCGCGCCTGCTCCATGACGCGCAGCACGGTCATCGAGTCCCCGCCGAGCTCGAAGAAGCTGTCCCGCGCGCCGACCCGTTCCAGCCCCAGGACGTCCCGCCAGATCGCCGCCAGTTGCCGCTCGACCGGGGTGCGCGGTGCCACGAACTCCTCGCCGGCCCACGAGTCCTCGCGGTCGGGCGCGGGCAGCGCGGCGTGGTCGAGCTTGCCGTTGACGCTGAGCGGGATCCGCTCCAGCGGGACGAAGGCGGCGGGGACCATGTACGCGGGCAGCCGCTCGGCGCAGTGCGCCGCGAGTTCGGTCCCGGTGGCGGCGGCCCCGGCCTCGGGCACGTAGTAGGCGACCAGTCGGCGCGGTCCGTTGCCCGGCGCGGTGGCGGTGACCACGGCCTCGCGGGCGGCCGGGTGCTCGGTGAGCACGGCCTGGACCTCGCCGGGTTCGATCCGGTAGCCGCGGATCTTCAGCTGCTCGTCGACCCGGCCGAGGAACTCCAGTTCGCCGTCGGGCAGCAGCCGGGCCTGGTCACCGGTGGCGTACATCCGGCTGCCGGGCGCGCCGTACGGGTCCGGCAGGAACCGTTCGGCGGTCAGCGCCGGCCGGCCGAGGTAGCCGCGGGCCAGGCCGGGGCCGGCCAGGTGCAGCTCCCCGGGCACGCCCACCGGCACGATCCGGCCCTCCGGGTCGAGGACGTACACCCGGGTGTCGTCGATCGGCCGGCCGAGCGGGATGCCGCCGGCCAGGTCGAGGTCGGCGGCCCCGATCGGGCGGTAGGTGACGTGCACGGTGGCCTCGGTCGGCCCGTACGCCTGAGCGAGCGCGGTCGCGTCCGGGGAGCGGACCGCCGCCCACTCGGCGAGGTCGGAGGCGGCGAGCCGGTCGCCGCCGAAGACCACGGTGCGCAGCGCGAGCGCGTCGAGCACCGCGCGGTCGCCGTCGGCCGCCGCGACCAGCGCGCGGAACGCCACCGGCGAGATCGACACGTGGGTGACCCGGCTCTCCGTCAGAAGCGCGAGCAGCGCGCGGGGTTCGCGTGCCGTCTCGGACGGCACGACGACGATCCGTCCGCCGTGCAGCAGCGCGCCCCACATCTCCCAGACCGAGACGTCGAAGGCCGCGGAGTGCAGCAGGGCCCACGTCTGGTCGGCGTCGAACGGGCAGCGCCCGGCCGTCGCCCGGTACAGGCGCAGCAGGTTGGCGTTGGTGAGGCCGACGCCCTTGGGCTGCCCGGTGCTGCCGGAGGTGTAGATGACGTACATCAGGTTGTCCGGACCGGCGACGGGCGCCGGGTCGGTGGCCGGCCGGGCCGCGATCGGCCCGGCGTCCGCGTCGAGCAGCACCCGGGCGGCGGCGGACGGGATCCGGTCGGCGTGCTCGGCGCGGGTCACCACCAGCGGGTTCCCGGCGTCGTTCGCCATGTGCGCCAGCCGGGCGGGCGGTTGGGCCGGGTCGAGCGGCAGGTAGGCCCCGCCGGCCTTCAGGACGGCGAGCAGGACGGTGACCAGCTCGGCGCCCGGCGGCAGCAGCACGCCGACCACCGACTCCGGGCCGACGCCGAGCGCACGCAGGTGGTGCGCCAGGCGGTTGGCCCGCGCGTTCAGTTCGCCGTAGCCGAGCCGATCCGGGCCGTGCTCGACCGCGACGGCCTCCGGGGTGCGGGCGGCCTGCGCCTCGAAGGCGGCGGCGGCGGTCCCGCGGACGGGCTCGGTGGCACGCGGGCCGTTCCAGCGGTCGAGCACCGACTCGCGCTCCCCGGCGGGCAGGCAGGTGGCGAGCGCGTCGCCGTCGGCGTCCGCGACCATCGCCTCCAGCACCGACCGGTACATCCCGACCAGCCGCTCGGCGTGCGCGCGGCTCAGCGCGTGGGTGTGGGAGCGCAGGGTGTAGTAGCCGGGTGTGGTCGGCACGCCGAGGGCGAAGTCGGTGCTGTCGTCGCCCTCGCCGGCGTCGAGGTCCACCAGGTCGGCGTCCATCTGCTCGAAGTCCTGGAAGGTGAAGAGGACGTCGATCAGTCGTTCCCCGCCGCCGAACTCCCGCTGGATCACCGGCATCGGGAACCGCCGGTGCGGCCACTGCTCCAGCTCCCGGGCGAACACCCGCCGGACCAGCTCGCGCCAGGTCCGCGCGCCCCGGTCGTAGCCGAACGGCAGGCTGTTCAGCTGCATGCCGTGGACGCGTTCGGCACCCCGCACCTCCGGCCGGGCGCTGTAGACCAGGCCGGTGGAGAACGCCGGGGCGTCGGTCAGCTGACTCATCACCTTGAGGTGCGCGGCGTGCAGCACGCTCTTCAGGGAGACCCCGGCCTCGCTGGCCAGCGCCCGCAGGCCCGCTTCGAGGTCCCGGTGCATCACGTACAGGTGGTAGTCCTCGCGCGGCCGGGTGGGGTCGGCCCAGTCCTGGGGGAAGCCGAGGCGCGGGTAGCGGGCGGCGTGGTCGCGCCAGTACTCGCGGTCCTCGGCGGAGTCCAGGGCGCGCCGTTCGGCGGCGATGAAGTCGGCGTACCGGACGGGGGGCGGATTGTCCGCCGCGGCCGGCCGGCCGTCGCGCAGCCGCCGGTAGTCCTCCAGCAGCTCCATCACCAGGTTGTGGAAGGTCCAGCCCTCGGTGATGCCGTGGAACTGGGTGAAGGCCAGCCGCCAGTCGTGCTCGCCCTCCAGCAGGGCGGCGACCCGCACCAGCGGCGCCCGGGTCAGGTCGAACAGCTCGGCCCGCTCGCGGGCGGTGTGGTCGTCCAGTGCGCGCCGCCGCGCCCGCTCGTCGAGCTCCCGGTGGTCCAGGACCGCCACCGGGACCGGTGCCTCGGCGTGCACCAGTTGCAGCGGCAGCGAGTACCCGGAGACGTGCAGTGAGGTGCGCAGGATCTCGTGCCGTGCGGTGGCCGCCCGGACGGCGCCGCGCAGCGCCTCGGCGTCGAAGGGCGCGTCGTCGCGGATCTTGAGCACCGTGACGTTGTGGTAGCTGTTGCGCTCGTCGTCGGCGAGCATCTCGACCAGCATGCCGACCTGGACCTGCGACATCGGGTAGGCGTCGGTGACACCCGCCGGCAGCAGCTCGCGGTCGGCCGGGCCGATCAGCTCGAAGGGCTCGACCGGCCGTTCGGCGGCGACGTGGGAGCGGCCCGCCAGCGAGGCGGCCAGCGCCGCCACCGTGCGGTGCTCGAAGACGTCGCGCACCGAGACGTCCAGTCCCACCGCACGCAGCGAACCGACCAGCACGACCGCGCGGATGGAGTGGCCGCCGAGGTCGAAGAAGCTGTCCTCGACCCCGACCCGGTCCGTCTCCAGCACCTGGGCCCAGGCGGTGGCGAGCTGCTCCTCCAGCGGGTTGCGCGGCGAGACGTACGCCCGGCCGCTGGCGGCGCCGCCCTCGTCCGGGGCGGGCAGCGCGCGGCGGTCGACCTTGCCGTTGCGGTTGAGCGGGATCCGTTCCAGGGCGGTGAACGAGGCCGGGACCATGTGCTCCGGGAGCAGCCCGGCGCAGTGCGCCCGCAGCGCCTCGGCGCCGGGCCGGCCGTCCTGCCCGGCCGGGACCCAGTAGGCGGCCAGCCGGAGGTCCCCGTTGGCCGCGCGGTGGGCGACCACGGTCGCCTCCGCCACCCCGGGGTGGTCCAGCAGCACGCTGCGGATCTCGCCGGGCTCGATCCGGTGGCCGCGGATCTTCACCTGGTCGTCGGCGCGGCCGACGAAGTCCACCACGCCGTCGGCCGACAGCCGGGCGAGGTCGCCGGTCCGGTACAGCCGGGCGCCGGGCGGGCCGTACGGGTCGGGCAGGAAGCGCTCGGCGGTGAGGTCGGGGCGGCCGGCGTAGCCGCGGGCCACGCCCTCGCCGCCGACGTACAGCTGGCCGACCACGCCGACCGGCACCGGCTCCAGCGCGTCGTCCAGGACGTACATCCGCAGGCCCGGCAGCGGGCGGCCGATCGGCACCACGTCGACCGGCTGCGGGCGGTCCACCGGCAGGATGCTGGTGCCGACCGACGCCTCCGTCGGGCCGTACTCGTTGATCAGCCGGCCGGGGCCCAGCAGGCCCAGCCAGTGATCGGCCGACCGGCCGGGGAAGGCCTCGCCGGCCACCACGACCACCTCGGCCAGGGCCGCGGCCCGCCGCTCGTCCAGCTGCCGGGAGAGGATCTCCAGGTGGCCCGGGGTGAGCTTGAGGAAGCTGAACGGGCCCGCGGCGGCGAGCAGTTCGCCCAGTCGGTCGAGCGGGAGGTCCTGCGGGAGCAGGTGGACCCGCTGCCCGGTGACCAGCGGCGCCCAGAGGTTGGGCACCACCAGGTCGAAGGCGACCGAGGAGAACAGCGCCCCGCCGCCGCTCCCCCGCCCGGCCAGTTCGGCGGCCGCCCAGCGGACGTGGTTGGCCAGGCCGTGGTGGTGCACCTGGACGCCCTTGGGGGTGCCGGTCGAGCCGGAGGTGAAGATGACGTACGCCAGCCCGGCCGGGTCGGCGGGCTCCCCGATCCGCTCGGCGGGCAGGGCGGCCGGCGCCGCGCGGTCCGGCTCGGCGTCCAACACGACCACCGGCCGCTCGGCCGCACCGGACACCGCGTCCCGGTACGCCTCCTGGGTCAGCACGGCGCGGACCCCGGCCGTGGCCAGCATGGCGCCGATCCGCTCGCTCGGGTGCCCCGGGTCCAGCGGAAGGTAGGCGCCACCGGCCTTCCAGACCGCCAGCAGGGCCGTCAGCAGGTCCGGGCCGCGGTCCAGCAGGACACCGACCACGGACTCCGGGCCGACGCCCAGGCCCCGCAGGTGCCGGGCCAGCCGGTTGGCGGCGGCCTCCAGTTCGGCGTAGGTGGTGGCGCCCTCGGCGGCCTCGCCGAAGGTCAGCGCCACCGCGTCCGGGGTCCGGTCGGCCTGCGCCTCGAACAGCTCCAGCACGCTTCCCGGGGCGCCGTCGGCGGGGGCGGAGGCGTTGAACCCCCGCAGGACCGTCTCCCGCTCGCCGGCCGGGAGGCAGGCGTCGAGCGCGTCGCCGTCGAAGTCGGCGGCCATCGCCTCCAGCACCGACCGGTACATCCCGGCGAGCCGCTCGGCGTGCGCGCGGCTCATCGCGTGGGTGTGCGACATCAGGACCAGGTTGCCGCCCAGCACGAGGGTGGCGAGCGCGAACTCGGTCAGACTGTCGTCCACGCTGGCGCCGGCGTCGACCAGACCGGTGTCGACCTGGTGGAAGTCCAGGTAGCTGAAGCGGATGTCCAGCAGCCGCGGCCCCTCCCCGAACTCCCGCTGGATCACCGGCATCGGGAACCGCCGGTGCGGCCACAGCTCCACCTCGCGGGCGAACACCCGGCCGACCAGCTCGCGCCAGGTCCGCGCGCCCCGCTCGAAGCCGAACGGCAGGCTGTTCAGGTACATCCCGTACACCCGCTCGGCGCCCTCCGCCTCCGGCCGGCCGTTGCAGACCAGCCCGGTGAAGAACGCCGGGGCGTCGGTGAGCTGGCTCATCACCTTGAGGTGCGCGGCGTGCAGCACGCTCTTCAGGGAGACGCCCTCCTCGGCGGCGAGCGCGCGCAGCCTGGCGTCCAGGTCCAGGTAGGGCACCTTGATCCGGTAGCTCTCCCGCGGCTCGTCGGCGCCGTCCGCCCAGGTGGCGGGCAGGCCGACCGGCTGGTGGTCGCGGACGGTCCCCTGCCAGTACGCGCGGTCCTCGGCGGACTCCAGCGCCTGCAGCTCGGCGGCGATGAAGTCGGCGTAGCGGACGGCGGGCGGGTCGAACGGCTCGGGTTCCGAGCCGTCGCGCACCTGCCGGTAGACCGCCAGGAACTCCATCAGGAGGGTGTGGAAGCTCCAGCCCTCCAGGATCGAGTGGCACTCGGTGAGCCCGAACCACCAGGTCCGCTCGTCCACCGGGTGCGCGGAGACCCGCAGCAGCGGCGGGCGGGTGAGGTCGAACAGGGCGGCGCGCTCCCGCGCGGTGTGCGCCGCGAGTTCGCGCTGCTGCGCGTGCGCGTCCAGCGCGGACAGGTCGTGGATCAGCACCGGCATCTCGGCCTCGGCGTGCACCAGCTGCATCGGCACCGAGTAGCCGGAGACGGCGAACGCGGTCCGCAGCATCTCGTGCCGCGCGGTCACCACCCGGACGGCCTCGCGCAGCGCCTCGCCGTCGAAGGGGCCGTCGTCGCGGATCTTGAACAGGGTGATGTTGTGGTACTTGTTCAGCTCGTCGTCGGCGAGCATCTCGACCAGCATGCCGAGCTGCACCTGCGACATCGGGTAGGCGTCGGTGACGCCGTCCGGCACCCGCTCCCGGTCCGCGGCCGACAGCAGCTCGAACGGCCGGACGTAGGTCTGCTCGCCGGCCGCCGCCCGGCCGCCGGCGGACCGCGCCAGCGCGGCCACCGTACGGTGCTCGAAGACGTCGCGCACCGACACGTCCAGCCCGGCCGCCCGCAGCGCCCCGACCAGCACGACGCCGCGGATGGAGTCGCCGCCGAGGTCGAAGAAGTTGTCGTGGGCGCCCACCCGTTCGGCACCGAGGACGTCCGCCCACACGGCCGCGACGAGCTCCTCCACCGGACCGCTGGGGGCGACGAACTCCCCGCCCAGGGCGAGGGAGTGGCCCTCGGGGGCGGGCAGCGCGCGCTTGTCGAGCTTGCCGTTGGCGGTCAGCGGGAAGGCGTCGAGCTCCACGAAGGCCGCCGGGACCATGTACGGGGGCAACTGCTCCGCCACCCGGGCCCGCAGTGCGGCGGCGTCGAGCTCGGCGTCCGCGGGCACCAGGTAGGCGACCAGCCGGCGGTCGCCGGGGACGTCCTCGCGGGCGAGGACGACGGCGTCCCGGACGGCCGGGTCGGCGGTCAGGACGGCGGCGATCTCGCCGAGCTCGATGCGGTAGCCGCGGATCTTCACCTGGTCGTCGATCCGGCCGACGAACTCCAGCGAACCGTCCGCCATCCGACGCGCCAGGTCACCACTGCGATAGAGCCGGCCACCCGCCGGACCGAACCGGTCCGGGACGAAACGCTCCGCCGTCAGCCCCGGACGGCCGAGGTAGCCACGTGCCACACCCGGACCACCGACATACATCTCACCCACCACGCCGGGCGGGGCGATCTCACCGAACCGGTCCAGGACATAGATCCGCAGATCCCCCAACGGCACACCCACCGGATTGCCCGCACCCGACAAGTCGCCCTCGGTGACCCGGTAGTAGGTGGAGTGGACGGTCGTCTCCGTGATCCCGTACATGTTGACCAGCGCCGGGCACTCCAGCCCCAACCGCTCCACCCACGGCCGCAGTTCACCGAACTCCAGCCGCTCACCCGCGAACACCACCACCCGCACCGCCAGCCGGCCGATCCGCTCGTCACCCTCCCCCGCCGCCGTCACCAACGCACGGAACGCCGACGGCGTCTGGTTCAACACCGTCACCCGGTGCTCCACCAAAAGATCCAGGAAGTCCTCCGGCGAACGCGCCACCTCGAACGGCACCACCACCAGGCGCCCACCGTTCAACAACGCGCCCCACATCTCCCACACCGACACGTCGAACGCGTACGAGTGGAACAACGGCCACACATCCGACGCACCGAACCCGTACTGCCCACGCGTCACCACCGACAGCCGCCACACACTCGCGTGCGACACACACACGCCCTTCGGCCGCCCCGTCGAACCCGACGTGTAGATCACATACGCCAGACCCTCCGGCGACCCCACCGCCACCGGATCCGCATCCCACCCCGCACGAACCGGCAACCCCTCGTCGACCACCACCAGCCGACCCGAGAACACCCCCGACAGCTCGTCCACGAACTCCGAAGACGTCACCACCACCGACGCCCCCGTGTCACCCAACACGAACCCACGCCGCTCCACCGGATGCGCCGGATCCAACGGCACATACGCCGCACCCGACTTCAACACCCCCAACAGCGACGGCACCAGATCCACACCACGCCCCAGACACACCCCCACCGGCGACTCCGCACCCACCCCCAACTCCCGCAAGTAGTGCGCCAACCGGTTCGCCCGAACATTCACCTCCCCATACGACAGCTCCACACCACCCGCCACCACCGCCACCGACGACGGCGACTCGGCCACCCGCTCCTCGAACACCTCATGCAACAACCGACCCGACACACCGCCACGCAGTGCCGCACCCGGCGCCACGACTGCCAACTCCCCAGCCGACAGCAACCCCACCGACGACACCCGCACCGACGGATCCGCGACCAAACCCTCCAACAACCGCACGAACCGACCCGCGAACCCCTCCACCGACACCCGATCGAACAACGCCGTCGCGAACTCCACCTGCCCCCGAAGACCACCACCCACGGTGGTCTCGATCTGCATCGCGAGATCGAACTTGGCGGTCCGCCAAGGGAGTTCGACGACCTCGGTGTCGATCCCGGACAGGTTGAGCAGCCCCTCGACGGACTCGTGCAGGGTGAGGGCGGCCTGGAACAGCGGGGTGCGCGAGGTGTCGCGCTCGGGGCTCAGCTCGTCCACCAGCCGGGCGAACGGCACCTCCTGGTGGTCGAACGCGTCCAGCACGGTCGTCCGGACGGAGTCCAGCAGTTCGGCGAACGACGGCTCGCCCGTCCACTGCTCGCGCAGCACCAGGGTGTTGACGCCGTACCCGATCATCCGGCCGAGCTCCGGGCGGTTGCGCTCGGAGACGACGGTGCCGACCGCGATGTCCTCCCGGCCGGTGTGCCGGGCGAGCGCCACGTCGAAGGCGGCCAGCAGGGTGGTGAAGAGGGTGACGCCCCGCTCCTTGGAGTAGGCGTCCAGCCGCTGGGCCAGCGCCGCGGGGACCTCCACCGGAACGGCCGCGCCGCGCCAGTCGCGCACGGCCGGCCGGGGCCGGTCGGCGGGCAGCTCCAGCGGCTCCAGGCCGGCCAGCCGCTCCCGCCAGTAGCCGAGCAGCCGGTCCAGCTCGTCCCCGGCGACCCGGTCCCGCTGCCAGGCCGCGAAGTCCGCGTACTGCACCGGCAGCGGAGCCAGCGGCGACGCCTGGCCGGCGGTGAACGCGCCGTACAGCGCGCCCAGTTCCTCCTCGAACACCCGGGTCGACCACGCGTCGCAGGCGATGTGGTGGAACACCACGACCAGCAGGTGGTCGTCCTCGGCGAGCCGGATCAGCGAGCCGCGCACCGGCCACTGCGCGGCCAGGTCGAAGGGCTCCGCCACGGCGGCCTCGGCCAGCTCGGTGGCGCGCGCCTCGCGCTCGCCGGCGGGCAGGCCGGTGAGGTCGGTCAGCGGGAGGTCGAGCGGCGCGGCCGGGTCGATCAGCTGGACGGGCCGGCCGTCCGCGAGGCCGTACCGGGTGCGCAGGATCTCGTGCCGGTCCAGCAGCTCCTGCCAGGACCGGTCCAGCGCCGCGCGGTCGAGCGGGCCGCGGAGCCGGCGCAGCAGCGGGACGAGGTACTCCGGGCTGGTCGGGTCCAGCCGGTGCAGGAACCAGAGCTGCTGCTGGCCGAAGGTGAGCGGCAGGGCGGCGGAGCGGTCGGCCCGGGGGATGGCGGTGCGGCTGCCGCCGGCCCGGCCCGCGGCCCGGCGGCGCAGCAGTTCGGCCCGCAGCTGCTCGGTGCTGACGGCAGTCTCGGCGTTGTCGGCGTTGTCGGCGGTGTCCTGGCGCCGGCTGTCCTGGCGCTGGCTGTCTGCGGCGCTCATGCGTTCGTCTCCTCGACGTCCTTGGTGCCGTTCCCGTTCACCGCGGAGCCGCCGTGCGACAGCTCCGCCCTGAGCCTTGCCTCGACCTGGTCGGCCATCCGGGCCACGGTCGGCTGGTCGAACACCTGCCGGACCGGAAGGTCGATGTCGATCGCTTCCTGCACCTGGGACACCAGGCGCAGGGCCAGCAGCGAATTGCCGCCGAGGTCGAAGAAGTTGTCGTGGGCGCCGACCCGTTCGACGCCCAGGACGTCCGCCCACACCGCCGCGACGAGCTCCTCCACCGGACCGTCGGGGGCCACGAACTCCCCGCCCAGGGCCAGTGCACGCCCGTCCGGAACCGGCAGCGCGCGCTTGTCGAGCTTGCCGTTGGCGGTCAGCGGGAAGGCCTCGAGCTCCACGAAGGCCGCCGGGACCATGTACGGGGGCAGCTGCTCCGCCACCCGGGCCCGCAACCGGACACCGTCCGATCCCGTGCCGGCCGGCACCACGTACGCCACCAACCGCCGTTCACCCGGCACGTCCTCCCGTGCCAGCACCACGGCGTCCCGCACCGCCTCGTCCTGCGCGATCACCGCCGCGATCTCACCCAACTCGATGCGGTAGCCGCGGATCTTCACCTGGTCGTCGATCCGGCCGACGAACTCCAGCGAACCGTCCGCCATCCGACGCGCCAGATCACCACTGCGATACAGACGCCCGCCCGCCGGACCGAACCGGTCCGGCACGAAACGCTCCGCCGTCAGAGCCGGACGCCCCAGATAGCCACGTGCCACACCCGGACCACCGACATACATCTCACCCACCACACCGGGCGGGGCGATCTCACCGAACCGGTCCAGGACATAGATCCGCAGATCCCCCAACGGCACACCCACCGGGTTCCCGGTGCCCGACAGGTCCTCCTCCGTCACCCGGTAGTAGGTGGAGTGCACGGTCGTCTCCGTGATCCCGTACATGTTGACCAGCGCCGGGCACTCCAGCCCCAACCGCTCCACCCACGGCCGCAGTTCACCGAACTCCAGCCGCTCACCCGCGAACACCACCACCCGCACCGCCAGCCGGCCGATCCGCTCGTCACCCTCCCCCGCCGCCGTCACCAGCGCACGGAACGCCGACGGCGTCTGGTTCAACACCGTCACCCGGTGCTCCACCAAAAGATCCAGGAAGTCCTCCGGCGAACGCGCCACCTCGAACGGCACCACCACCAGGCGCCCACCGTTCAGCAGCGCGCCCCACATCTCCCACACCGACACGTCGAACGCGTACGAGTGGAACAACGGCCACACATCCGACGCACCGAACCCGTACTGCCCACGCGTCACCACCGACAGCCGCCACACACTCGCGTGCGACACACACACGCCCTTCGGCCGCCCCGTCGAACCCGACGTGTAGATCACATACGCCAGACCCTCCGGCGACCCCACCGCCACCGGATCCGCATCCCACCCCACACGAACCGGCAACCCCTCGTCGACCACCACCAGCCGACCCGAGAACACCCCCGACAGCTCGTCCACAAACTCCGACGACGTCACCACCACCGACGCCCCCGTGTCACCCAACACGAACCCACGCCGCTCCACCGGATGCGCCGGATCCAACGGCACATACGCCGCACCCGACTTCAACACCCCCAACAGAGACGGCACCAGATCCACACCACGCCCCAGACACACACCCACCGGCGACTCCGCACCCACCCCCAACTCCCGCAGCAGATGCGCCAACCGGTTCGCCCGGACATTCACCTCCCCGTACGACAGCTCCACACCACCGGCCACCACCGCCACCGACGACGGCGACTCGGCCACCCGCTCCTCGAACACCTCATGCAACAACCGACCAGCCACCACACCGCCACGCAGTGCCGCACCCGGCGCCACGACTGCCAACTCCCCAGCCGACAGCAACCCCACCGACGACACCCGCACCGACGGATCCGCGACCAAACCCTCCAACAACCGCACGAACCGACCCGCGAACCCCTCCACCGACACCCGATCGAACAACGCCGTCGCGAACTCCACCTGCCCCCGAAGACCACCACCCACGGTGTGCTGGACGAACAGCGTCAGGTCGGTCTTGGCGACCCGCCACCCCGCGGTGAGCGCCGCGAGGTCCGCGTCGTCCAGGGCGGTGCCGGTGGCACCCTCGTCCTGGAAGTCGAAGGCGACCTGGTGGAGCGGGGTGCGCGAGGTGTCGCGCTCGGGGCTCAGCTCCTCGACCAGGCGCTCGAACGGCAGGTCCTGGTGGGCGAGGGCGGCCAGCGAGGTCTCCCGGACGCGGTCCAGCAGTTCGTCGAAGGTCGGGTCGCCGGCGAGGTCGCAGCGGAGCACCAGGTTGTTGAGGAAGCAGCCCACCACGTCGGCGGCCTCCGGGCGGCTGCGCCCGAGGACGGGGGTGCCGACCGCGATGTCCTCCCGGCCGGTGTGCCGGGCGAGCGCCACGGCGTACGCGGCCAGCAGGGTCATGAAGGGGGTGGTTCCGCGCCGGCGGCTGAGGGCGCGCAGGCGGCCGGTGAGGTCCTCCGGCACGCTGAACTCGACCACACCGCCGCGGGAGTCGCGCACGGCCGGCCGGGGCCGGTCGGCGGGCAGCTCCAGCGGCTCCAGTCCGGCCAGCCGCTCCCGCCAGAAGTCCAGTTGCGGCCGGACCAGCTCCGGGGTCAGCCGCCGGTTCTGCCAGGCGGCGAAGTCGGCGTACTGGATGGGAGGTTCGGCGGGCTCACGGCCGGCGCAGAGGTCCAGCAGGTCCCGCTCCAGCACGACGGAGCTCCGGCCGTCCGAGGCGATGTGGTGGATCGTCACCACCAGCAGCGGGCGCTGCCCGGCCACCTTCAGCAGCAGGGCCCGCCAGACCGGGCCGCGCTCCAGGTCGAACCCCTCGGCCAGCCGCTCGGCGAGCAGGTCGGCGACGCCGTCCGGCCCGGTCTCCCGGACGGTCAGCCGGGCCTCGGCCGGCAGGTCGGCCAGCTGGCGGGGTTCGCCGTCCACGGTGAGGTAGCGGGTGCGCAGGATCTCGTGCCGGCCGGCGAGCGCGGCCAGGGCGGCGCGCAGCCGCTCCTCGGTGACGTCGGCGGGCAGCCGCACGAGCAGCGGGGTGACCCACTCCGGGCTGCCCGGGTCCATCCGGTCGAGGAACCAGAAGCGCTGCTGGGCGGGCGAGAGCGGCAGCGGCCCGGTGCGGGGCACCGGGGTGATCGCGGTGTGCCGGCCGCGGTCGGGGGCGAGCAGGAGGGCCTGCTCCCGCACGGTCGTGGCGGTGAACAGCTCGCGCAGGTCGATCTCGCGCTCGGAGCGGTCCCGCAGCAGGGCCAGCAGCCGGGTGAACAGGATCGAGGAGCCGCCGAGCTGGAAGAAGTCGTCGTCGCGGCCGATCGCCTCGGCGGGCAGCAGCGCGGCCCAGGCCTCGGCGACGGCCCGCTCGGCCGCGCCGGCCGGGAGGACGAACGCGGGCCGGGCGATGTCGGCGGCGGCCTCGGCGGCCAGTGCCCGGCGGTCGGTCTTGCCGCTGGCGGTGAGCGGGAACCGCTCGACGCTGCGGTACAGCGCGGGGACCATGGCCTCGGGCAGCCGGTCGCGCAGGAAGGTCCGCAGCTCGGCCGACCCGATCCGCTCGGCCTGCGGCCGGACGTGGGCGACCAGGCGGACGGCGCCGTCCGGGCCGGTGGCGACGGTGACGGCGGCCGCGTGCAGGCCGGGGTGGGTGGCGAGGGCCGCCTCGATCTCGCCGGGCTCGATCCGGACACCGTTGACCTTGGTCTGCTGGTCGAGCCGGCCCAGGTACTCCAGGGTCCGGTCGGGGCGCCAGCGCACCAGGTCCCCGGTGCGGTACAGCCGGCCGCCGGGCCGGCCGTACGGGTCCGGGACGAAGCGCTCGGCGGTCAGGTCGGGACGGTTCAGGTAGCCCAGGGCGACGCCGGGGCCGCCCGCGTACAGCTCGCCGGGCACGCCGATCGGCACCGGCTCGCCGGCGGTGTCCAGCACCAGCACCCGCATGCCCTCGATCGGCCGGCCGATCGGCACCGGTCCGTCCGCCTGGTCGAGGTCGACCTCCTGGGCGGTGACGTCGATCGAGCACTCGGTGGGGCCGTAGGTGTTCCAGACGCCGTTGGCCAGCCCGGCGGGGAGCTTGCGGAGCAGTTCGGCGCGCAGCGGCTCGCCGGCGCAGAACAGCAGCCGCAGCGTGTCGAGGCGTTCCCACGCGGGCTGCTCGGTGAGCAGCCGCAGCACCGACGGGACGACCTGGAGCACGGTGATCCGCCGCTCGGCGACGGTGGCGACCATCAGCGCGGGGTCGCGCTCGGTGCCGGGCGGCGCCATCACCACGGTCGCGCCGCTGACCAGCGGGGCGAAGATCTCCCAGCCCGCCGCGTCGAAGCTGAGCGTCGTCTTCTGCAGGATCCGGTCGCCCGGGCCGAGCCCGTGCCGGCGGACCGTCCAGCCGACCCGGTTGGCGATGCCTTCGTGCGGCACCACCACGCCCTTGGGGCGGCCGGTCGAGCCGGAGGTGAAGATGACGTAGGCGGCGTCGAGCGGCCCGACGGGGAACGGCGCGACCGGGGTGGCGTCGCCGTCGGTCGGCCAGTCCTCGTCCAGGCAGCCGGCCGGGGCGTCCTGCGGCAGGACCGCCCGGGTGGCCCGGTCGGTCAGGACCAGCGGCGCCGCGGTGGCCTCCAGCAGCCAGGCCAGCCGCTCGCGGGGGTGGGCGGGGTCGAGCGGGACGTACATCGCGCCGACCCGCCAGACGGCGAGCAGCGCGCTCACCACGTCCGCGCCGCGCGGCAGGCAGACGGCGACCGGCGCGCCGGCGCCGACCCCGCGCGCGGCGAGGCGGGCCGCGAGGGCGTCCGCCCTCCGGTCGAGGGTGCGGTAGTCGATCCGCTCGTCGGCGGTCTCGACGGCGATCGCATCGGGGGTGCGGCGGGCCTGCTCGGCGAACAGGCCGGGCAGCACGTGCCCGGCCGAGGGCCGGGCCGCGGTCGACTTCTGGGGCCTCAGCTGGGATTTCACCACTACTCCTGTGCTCTGTGCGCGGATGCTCGATCGCCTCGCGGCCGGGTGGTTCGTCGCCCCGCGGGCGGGAGTCGGAAGGCGGGAGTTCGAAGGCAGGGGCCCCAGGCCGGCGGGGCGGCCCGGGGCCCGGGGGACGGGCCGGTTGCGGTCAGGCGGCGCCGGCCTGCTCCATCCGGCGGCGCAGGCTCAGCGGCCGCATGTCCGTCCAGACCTCCTCGATCCGGGCCAGGCACTCGGCCCGGGTGCCCTCGGTGCCCTCGCGGTACCAGCCGGCCGGCACCTCGCGCTCGGCCCACCAGATCGAGTACTGCTCCTCGTCGTTGTGCACCACGAGGTAGACCCGGTCGTTCGCTTCGTCGGCCATCGTGGCCTCCTCTCGTCGCGGCGGCCCGTCGGCCGCCGGTGTCGGACTGCTGTCGGTAGGTCAGTCGTGCTGCGGCAGGAAGCCGTCCACGGTCAGGCCGAGGCCCTGGCGGCGGGCCTCGCGCCGGACGAAGTCGGCGAGCGCGAGGTCGAGCACGCCCAGGCCGAACGGCGAGAACACCACGGTCTGCGCGCGGTCCCGGACGAACGGGGCGGCGTCCGGGCCGAGCAGGGCGCCGATCTCGGCCTCGATGAACTCCCGGTTCCCGACGCGCTGTTCGGTGAGGTGCAGCGAGGTGCGCTCCCGGCAGACGTGGTCCGCGTCGTCGACGACGTTGCGGCTGCCCAGGACGGTCTCCGGGTGCAGGTCGCGCAGCGAGACGTGCAGCACGGTGGAGCCGGCCGGCACGTCGGCCGGGTCGACGTACGGTTCGCCGGCCGTGGTGGCGAAGGAGACCAGGCCGTGTGCGGCGAGTGCGGCCGGCAGGCTGTCCTCCCGGTGGACCTTGAGGCCGGTCTCGTCGGCGGTGACCCGGGCGAACCGCTCGGCGCGCTCCGGGTCGTGGTCGTGGACGGTCACCTCGGCGAGGTCCGGCAGCCGGACGCGCAGGGCGGCCAGGACCTCGCCGTTGATCACCCCGGTGCCGACCAGGGTGACGCCGGTGGTGCCGGCGCCGCCGTCGGGCAGCAGCAGGCCCGCGGCGAGCGCGGCACTGGCCGCGGTGCGCCGGGCGGAGATCAGCGAGGCCTCGACGAGCGCCTCGGGGTGGCCGGTGGCCGGCGAGTTCAGCACCATGACGGCGCTGGCCCGGGCCAGCCCGGCCGCGAGGTTCCCGGGGAACGAGGCGATCCACTTCATCCCGGCGACGGGCCGTTCCCCGCCCAGGTAGCCGGGCAGTCCGATGATCCGGTCGGCTGGCTGCTCCGGGAAGCGGAGGAAGACCGAGTGCGGCAACGAGGAACGGCCCTCGTGGTGCGCCCGGTAGGCCTCGGCGACCAGGTCGATCAGCTCGGCCGTCCGGCCGTCCAGGATCCGCCGGACGTCGTCGTGTCGAAGGATCAGCAAGGTTGTGGCACCCCTTCCCGGGATTCCTTCCACAGGTGGGTCACTTCGCCGAAGTGCTCGTGCACCCAGCTGTCGGAGTAGATGGTGTCCAGATAGCGGTCGCCGCCGTCCGGGAAGACCAGGACGCAGACCGCGTCGTCCGGCAGGGCCGGAGCCAGCTTGTCCAGGGCGGCGACGGTCGCTCCGGAGGAGCCGCCGCCGAGGATCGCCTCGCGCTGGCCGAGCCGTCGGCAGCCGACCACGCAGTCGAGGTCGCTCACGTGGACGACGTGGTCGGGTGCGGTCGGGTCGAGCAGCGGCGGGCGCACCGAGGCGCCGTGGCCCGGGATGAGCCGCCGCCGGCCGTCGCCGCGGCCGTACAGCACGCTGCCGACGGCGTCCACCGCGACCAGCCTGGTGTCCAGCCCCTGGTCGGCGATGTAGGCGCGGCAGCCGAGCAGGGTGCCGGTGGTGCTGGTCGGGCAGAACACGTAGTCCACCCGGCCGTGGAGCGCCTCGGCGATCTCCCGCATGGTCTCGTAGTGGGCGGACGGGTTGAGTGGGTTGGCGTACTGGTTGGGCGAGAACGCGTCGGGCAGGGCGGCGACCAGCTCGCGGACCCGGCGCAGCCGCATCGGCAGGTACTCCCCGGTGGCCGGGTCGGCCTCGGTGACCACCTCGACCTCGGCCTGCAGGGCGCGCAGGATCGCGAGGTTCTGCTCCGTCGTCTTGGCGTCCACGACGCAGATGAAGCGCAGGCCGTAGTAGCGGCAGACCTGCGCCAGCCCGATCGCCAGGTTGCCCGAACTCGATTCGACGACCACCGAACGCCCCGGCTGCAGTTCACCGGAGGCCAGTTTGGCCCGCACCATGCTGTACGCGGAGCGGTCCTTGATGCTGCCACCCGGGTTGAAGCGCTCCAGCTTGGCGTGGACCCTGCCGCGAAACCCCGGGAGCAGGCGGTCCAGCTGTACCAGCGGAGTGTTCCCGATCGTGGAGAGAATCCCTCTGGGCCCAGATTCGGCCACGGTGTCCCCTTCGTGGGTTCGTACGAGGTCCGGGCGTGGTTCCGGGCCCCGGTGTCCGCCCCCGGCGTCTGCTCACGGGGGCGGCGCCGCACGGCGACCGGGGGGCGGTTGTCCCGCCGCCACCGTCCGCACTCCCACAGCCTCCGTCGCCGCGCTATACCCGACCTATAGGCATCCGCGGGGCCCGCGGCGGTGTTCTGCGGGGGCGTCCTGCGGGGGCGTCCTGCGGGGCGCTCAGCCCTGGCCGAGGGCGAGCAGGTCGGCCAGGTCGGTGCGGTCGGCGAGCCGGATGTCGTCGATCCGGGTGTCCGCGGCGGCCCGGTCGAGCAGCCGTCCGAAGTAGTCGGCGATCCGCTGCACGGTGGCCCGGTCGAGGAGGTCCCCGTCATAGGCGAACACCGCCTTGAGCGCGCCTCCGCTCTCCTCCAGCCTTACCACCAGGTCGAGTTGGCCCTCCTGCTGGCTGATCCCGATCCGGCTGATCCGCAGCCCGAGGTACTCGCGCTCCGGCCCGTACGGCGTGCCGGCCGGCACGTGGTCGAGCACGGGCAGCTGCCGGTCCGTGGTGATCATGGTGAGGGCGACCCGCAGCGGCGGGGTCACGGGGTGGCGGGCGTGCGTCCGGGCCTCGCCGAGCTGGCGCCCGACCGACTGCACCGCGTCGCGCACGGTGGTGCCGGGGGCGAAGCCGGCCCGCAGCGGCACGGTGCTGGCGAAGTAGCCGACGGCGTCGGCGCGTCGGCGCCGCTGCGACACCGGGACGCCGATCAGGAAGTCCCGTCGGCCGGTGTAGCGGTACAGGGCGGCCTGGAAGAGCCCGAGCAGGTAGCCGAACGGGATCGTGCCCGCCAGCGCCGCCCGCTCCCTGACCTCGGCGAACTCGTCCTCGGTGAGGTCGAGTTCGACCGTTCCGCCGCGGTAGCCGGGCACCGCGGGGCGCGGGCGGTCCAGCGCCAGCCCGATCGGTTCGGATCCCTCGCACACCGACCGCCAGTGCGCCTCGGCCCGCTCGGCGGCGGGAGTGCCCGGCAGCCCGCGTTCCTCGGCGACGTACGTCCGGTAGGGGAACGCGGCCGGCCTCGGCGGGAGTCCGCCGGTGGCGAGGAGTGCGTGGTGGTCCTCCAGGAGCTCGCGCAGCATCACGTGCTGGGAGGCGTAGTCGCTGATCATGTGGTGCGCGGTGAGGACCAGCGCGGCCTCCTGCCCGGGCCGGCGCAGCACCGTCACCCGGACCATCGGCTCCTCGGCCGGTGCGAACCCCTCCCGGCAGCGGTCGCGGACGGCGGCGAGGAAGGCCTCCTCGCCCTCGTCGGGCAGGTCCTCGACCCGCAGGACCCGGCCGGTGTCGGGGGCGGGTGCGAACCGGGGCCGGCCGGCGTCCTCGACGACGACCGAGCCGAGCAGTTCGTGCCGGGCCACCAGGGCGTCGACGGCGGTGGCGAGCGCGTCGGTGCGCAGCTCGCCGCGGATCCGCAGCGCGACGGCGATGACGTAGGCGCTGCTCTGGGGGGCCACGCGGTGCGCGGTCCAGATCATCTGCTGGCCGGCCGACAACGGCCGGTACTGCGGGTCGGCCGACAACGGCCGGGCGTGCGGGTCGGCCGACAACGGCCGGGCGTGCGGGTCGGGCGACATGGACGGGCTCCCAGGGGCCGGTCACCGGGCCCACGCTCCGGGGTCCGGGCGGGCCACCCGGTGGGATTCGGACCACCGTCCGGCACCCGGCTATAGCGCGCCCATATCGGCCTCCCTGCCACCGGCCGGCGCCGCCCGCCCGGCCCCGGAAACGCCGAACCGTGGTTGCGGCCTCTCCGGAGAGGCCGCAACCACGGAGTTCACGGGGTGCTCAGCCGGCGGAGTCCACCAGGCTGAGCGGGGCGGGGTCCTGGGCGACCGGCCCCGGGCCACCGGTCAGCCGGGACAGCCGGCCCGGCCACCAGAACTTCCGGCCGGTGTCGATCGCCAGGGCCGGGACGAGCACCGAGCGGACCAGGAAGGTGTCGATCAGGACGCCGAGCGCCACCATGGTGCCGATCTCGATGAACGCCGTCTGCGGGGAGGCGGTGAGCGCACCGAAGGTGGCCACCAGGACGGCGCCGGCACTGGTGATCACCCCGCCGGTGGCGGACAGGCCGCGACGGATGCCGTCGGCGTGCCCGAGCGCGCCGACCTCCTCCCGGATCCGGTGCAGCAGGAAGATGTTGTAGTCCACCCCGAGGGCGACCAGGAACAGGAAGGCCATCAGCATGACCTGGATGTCCACGGCCGGGAAGTGGAACACCTTGTCGAACAGCTGCCAGCTGATGCCGAGCGCGGCGAAGTAGGACAGCACCACGGTGAGCATCAGCAGCACCGGGGCGACCAGCGCCCGCAGCAGCACGATCAGGATCAGGAAGACCACGACCAGCACCAGCGGGATGACCAGTTTGCGGTCGTGGGCCTGCGCGATCTCCTTGTCCTGCTCGATGGCGGTGGGGCCACCGATCAGGGCGTTGGAACCGGGCACCGCGTGGGCCGCGGTGCGGATCCGCTCCACGGCGGCGACGGCGGCCGGGCTGTCGGCCGCGTCCTTGAGCACGGCCCGGACCATGGTCCGGGAGCCGTCGTTGGACGCCTTCGGTGCGCTGACCTCGGCCACGCCGTCGACGCCCTTGACCGCGGTGGCGACCGCGGTGGCCGCCCCGGTGTCGGAGATGACGATGACGGGCTTGGTCCGGCCGGCCGGGAAGTGCGCGGCCAGCAGTTCCTGACCGGCCACCGAGCCCGGCTTGCCGGTGACCACGTGGGCGTCGTCCAGACCGGTCTTGATGCCGACCGAACCGAACGCCACCACGCCGAGCAGCAACGCGGAGGTCAGCCAGACCGTCCGGGGCCGACGGCTGATCCGGGTGCCGATCCGGTCCCAGACCGTGCCCTTGCTGGCGGCCTTGGCGCGCCGTCCGGTCAGCGGTGCCCCGGGGCGCGGGATCGCCGGCCAGAAGATCCAGCGGCCGAGGATCACCAGCAGCGCCGGCAGCAGCGTGGTCATCGCGATGAAGCCGCAGATCACGGCGAGCGTGCCGGCCGGTCCGAAGGTGTAGTTGAAGCCCATGTCGGCGGCGAGCAGGCAGAGCAGGGCGATGGCGACGGTCGCCGCGGAGGCGGCGATCGCCGGGACGGAACGGCGCAGTGCGATCTTCATCGCGACGTGCCGGTCCTCGTGCTCGTACAGTTCCTCGCGGTACCGGGCGAGCAGCAGCATCGCGTAGTCGGTTCCGACGCCGAACAGCAGCGCGGTGACCAC
Source organism: Kitasatospora sp. NPDC097691 (assembly GCF_040302665.1). Taxonomy (NCBI): domain Bacteria; kingdom Bacillati; phylum Actinomycetota; class Actinomycetes; order Kitasatosporales; family Streptomycetaceae; genus Kitasatospora; species Kitasatospora sp. NPDC097691. The sequence continues at coordinate 36,719 of NZ_JBEORY010000047.1, forward strand.
GATGCCGTTGCCGGAGTCCACCGTCACGCCGGTGACCTCGGCCATCACGTAGGTGAGGCCGCGGGACAGCGCGAAGGCGAAGCCGACGGTCAGCAGCGGGAGCAGCCAGAGCGACGGGCTGCGGTAGGTGTAGAGCAGCAGGCCGGCCACGACCACGATGGTGACCAGGGTCAGCACGTGTCCGGTCGACTTGGCCGCGTCCGCGGCGTCCAGCGAGGACCCGGCCGGGCCGGTGAGCTTGGCGGTCAGCCCGTCCGGCAGGTCGCCGGTGGCCCGGTCGCGGACCTTCTCCGCGTCCACGGGCAGCTTGGTGGTGTTGCTGTCGAGCGGGACGACGACGCTGAGCGCCTTGCCGTCGGAGGAGGTGGAGACGGCCTGCACCGGTCCGACCGCCCAGTCCCCGAAGGCCTTGCGGTCGGCCTCCGCCTTGGCCTTGTCGGCCTCGGTGACACCGGAGTCACGGACGTAGACCACGATGCCGTTGGAGATCTTGGCGTCCGGGAAGTTGTCGGCCGCGTCGGCCGCGTCGGTGGACTCGGCCCCGCGGGCGAGTTCGACGGTGACGCTGTTCTTCTCGACACCGGAGAGCTTGGCGCCCAGCGGTACCGAAACGACGGTGGCGATGATCCAGGCGACCAGCACCAGCCATTTGCCTACCCGGCTCCCCGGTAACCCGAGGAATCCGCCGCCGGACTTGCTGGATCCCGACATGGGATGTTCTCCTCATCTGTGGAGGCGTGCAATTCGATGAAGCCACGTCGATTCGGCGTGGTGCTGCGACTTCCGTTGCCGGGTCGCCCAGTTGCCGCTGGACGGCCCGGTGCTCCCTCTCCGGGAACGCACGGGGATCAGTTGTTCGGACGGTCCGGTCCGGGCTCACCCGGTATCCCGCCGGATGCGGGCTGCGCCGGGAAGGCGAAGAAGCGGGTGAGCACCGCACGGGCGCCCGGCGGGGTTTCCGACTCGGGGCGCTTGTAGCGGTAGAGCAGTTTGATGTACTCCTCGAAGAACTCCAGGAGTTCGTCGTAGGTGACCTTGATCTGCCCCCGGGAGATGGGCAGTCCTTCTCCCCAGGGTCCGTCCTCCGATCCGGCCTCCAGCTGGAGCCTGGCGAAGTGCTCCAGGTCGAAGGCCAGGTCGAGCCTGGTCATCTCGTCGATGACGGCACGCATCTCCGGGCTCTGGTCGACCCGGCGGGGGATCCGCAGATCCACCGGCGCCGTGCGCCACCAGCGTTCCCGGCCCTTGGAGAGTTCCGGGACCTCTTCGATGAAACCGTGCTGAGCCATCTGCCGGAGGTGGTAGCTGGTCAGGCCGCTGCTCTCACCCAGGGCCTTGGCCAGCGTGGTTGAGGTGGCGGGCCCTGACCTGAGCTGCTGCACGATCCGATTCCGCAGCGGGTGCGCCAACAGGCGTAGCGCCTCGATGTCGGTGACCTCACGTGTGACCGGCTTCGCATCGCGATCGACCATGCCACCACTGTAGGGGTTGCAAAATCTCCTTGCAAGTCTTCTTTGCAAGGAGATTTTGCTTCCTCCCAAGGGAGTTGACTCACCGTCCGGTCGGCACTGCCGCCAACTCGGCTGCCACGTCGTACTTCTGCACCCAGGACACGTCCGCCACCAGCGCGGACATCGCACCGCCGGGACCGCCGGCGCCGCCGGGACCTCCGGCACCGCCGGCACCGCCGGGGCCGCCAGGGCCGCTGCCGGGCGGCGCCAGCCGCTGCGACCCGCCCGCCAGCGAGCCGGCGCGCACCCGCGAGGTGTGGTCGAGCCGCAGCCGCTCGTACCGCCGCAGCGCCTCCGCCGGCCCCTCCGGGCCGGGCGCCCGGTCCGCCAGCACGGCGGCCAGCGCGACGGCGTCCTCGATCGCCTGACTGGCGCCCTGGCCGTGGTGCGGCAGCATCGGGTGCGCGGCGTCGCCGAGCAGCGTGCTGCGCGGCGTGCTCCAGGCGGGCAGCGGCTCCCGGTCGTACAGCGTCCAGTGCCACGTCTCCGTCGCCGCGGCCAGCAGGGCGGTCGCGGCCGGGTCCCAGCCGGCGAAGGCGTCGAGCAGTGCCCCGCGGTCGCCCGGCCGGCTCCAGGACTCCGCGCTGCCGCCGGTGTCCGGCAGCACGGCAACGAAGGAGATCTGCCGTCCGCCGTCCACCGGCTGCGCCATCAAACGGAGTTCGGCGCCCGCCCACACGTACATGGTGTCCGGGGCGACATCCGGGACGAGCTCGGCCGGGACGACGCCGCGCACCGCCGCCGTCCCCGAGAAGACCGGCTCGTCCGGGTGGCCCAGGGCCCGGCGGACCACCGAGTGCACCCCGTCCGCACCGACCAGCAGATCGGCCCGCGCGCTCGTTCCGTCGGCGAACTCCAGTCGCACGCCGTCCGGCCCTTCAGTGAACGCGACCAGCCGCCGACCGGTCCGGATCGCCCCGGCCGGCACCTGCTCCGCCAACAGCGCGTGCAGGTGGGCGCGGTGCACCGTGTAGTGCGGGGCACCGTACTCGGCCTCCCAGGAGGCGCCCATCGGCTGCCGGGTCAGCACCTTCGCCCCGTTGAACAGCCGCACCTCCAACGCCTCCGGGCGCACCGCGATCCCGCGCAGCCGGTCGGCCAGCCCGAACCGGTGCAGCAGCCGGCTGCCGTTCGGGGCCAGGTGCAACCCGGCGCCGACCTCCCGCAGTGCGGGCGCCTGTTCGAAGACCTCGACACCGATTCCCTTGCGGTGCAGTGCCATGGCGGCAGCCAGACCGCCGATACCGGCCCCGACCACCGCGACCCGCAGGTCCTCCTCGGCCATCGGCCGACCCCCTCTCGCTCCGCCCGGCAGCCCGCCGGGCCCGTTTTCGTCCACGGACAGGAAAAGGCCGACCGGACGGCCGGCCCCACAATGCGCCGCACCTACCGCCGGGCCGGCAACGGAATTCCGCCACCGCACGGCAGCCGCCTGGACAGGTATCCCAGCAGGTCGCTCCGGTGCGTTTCCGGATAGAAGTGGTCCCCGGCGAACAACCGGTGCTCGAATCCGGCCGAGGTCAGTTCGGCCCAGGTCCGGATGCCGACCAGGTCGCAGCGCGGGTCGCTGATGCCGACGCACCCGGCGATCGGCACGTCCAGCACCGCCGGCTCCGGGCGGTAGGTCCGCAGGACCCGGTAGTCGGCGCGCAGGGCGGGCATCAGCAGCTCGCGCAGGGCCGGTTCGGCGAACGCGTCCAGCCGGTGCCCCGAGACCTCCCGCAGGGAGGCCAGGATCTCGTCGTCACCGTCGCCCGGGAAGTCCCCGGGGACCACCCGGTGCGGGGCGACCCGACCCGACGCCACCAGCAACTCCGGCTGGCGAACCGGGAGTTCGGCCAGTCGACGGGCCACCTCGTAGGCCACCGCCGAGCCCATGCTGTGGCCGAACAGCGCGTACGGCCGGTCCAGCCAGGGCAGCAGCGCGGCCACCGAGCGGTCGGCCAGCTCGTCCATCGACCCGACCGGCGGCTCGGCCAGCCGGTCCTGCCGCCCGGGGTGGCACGCGGCGAGCACCGCCACCCCGGCCGGCAGGCCGGACCGCCAGTCGGCGAAGGCGGCGGAACCGGCCCCGGCGTGCGGGAAGCACACCAGGCGCAGCGCCGGGGGCTCGACCCCCGGGCGGTGCCGGAACCAGGACGCGTCGCCGGAATTCTTCGGATCAGCCATTTCCCGTCCTCCTCCATCCGGCCGTAGCATAACCGGCGGGAATTCTCCGAGGCGAACGATTCCGACGTATCGAATTAATATAGCCGGACCTTGGAAAATGCCTGCGGGAGCCACGCGCCCCGGCCCGCGCGCGGCACATTCCCGGGGATATTCCGCGGGCACTCCGGGGCACTCCAGCGGCGTTCCGGGGGCGTCCCGGGGACCGCCGGATCCGCCCGTCGGCCGCACCGTCGGGCCGCGCCGTCGGAGCCCCGGCCGGACGCTCCGCGATCCGCTGTGCCGCTCCCGGAACCACCGGGGTGTAGGTACCTACACCGGCGGACTCGGGGGTAAGACCCACTGCACCGGGCCGCCCGCGCGGCCAGACTTGAGGCCACGGAGCCAACGGGCTCCCGAATGGGGAGAGTTCATCATGGTGGACCAGACGTCAACCGTCCGGAGGGCAGGGCTCCCGGGCGCCCTGAGCGGCCGACGGCTGCGGCTCGACTTCAAGGCACCACTGCGCGGGCTGCGGCTCTTCGCACTGAAGATCCCGGCACTGGTGCTGTTCGCCCTCTCACTGGCCTCGATCGGCTACCTCGTCCTCGGGGTGGGCGTCCTGCTGCTCCCGGCCGCGACGGCCGGGCTGCGCCGCATCGCCGACCTCGCCCGGCGGCTCAACGGCCGGTGGGCGGGCGTCGAGATCGCCCGGCCGTACGTGCCGAAGCCCGCGTTCAGCGCCGGCCCGGTGGGCTGGGTGGAGCGCGTCCGGTGGATCCTGACGGACCGTGCGACCTGGCGGGACCTCGCCTGGGCGATCACCGACCCGGTGGTCGGCGGCGTCGCGGCGCTGCTGCCCGCCGCGCTGGTCGCGTACGGGATCGAGGGCGTTCTGCTGCCGCTCCTGTGGCACCCGCTCACCTCGGCCGGGTACGAGGACTGGTACGCCCTGGTGATCCACGTGCACGGCAGCTTCGGGATCGGCGCCCTGTTCGCCGTCCCGATCGGCCTGGCGTCCATCGCCCTGGGCCTGACCACCGGCCCGGCCCTGCTGCAGCTGCACGGCCGCTGGACGGCCGCGCTGCTGGCCCCCAGCGCCGAGGCCCTCCTCGGGCAGCGGGTCGAACAACTCGCCGCCACTCGAACGGAGGTGGTGGACAGTCAGGCCGCCGAGCTGCGCCGGATCGAGCGCGACCTGCACGACGGCGCCCAGGCCAGGCTGGTCGCGATGGGCATGCGGATCGGGGCCGCCGAGCAGCTGCTGTCGAGTGACCCGGAGGCGGCCCGCCGTCTGCTCGCCGAGGTCAAGGACTCCTCCTCCAAGGCGCTGAGCGAGCTGCGCAACCTGGTCCGCGGCATCCACCCGCCGGTGCTCTGCGACCGCGGCCTGTCGGAGGCGGTACGCGCCCTGGCCCTGGACAGCCCGCTGATCGTCGAGGTGGTCTCGGACGTGCCCGGCCGGGTGTCGCTGCCGGTCGAGTCCGCCGCCTACTTCGCGGTCTCCGAGCTGCTGACGAACGCCACCCGGCACTCCGGTGCCGCCCGGGTGTGGATCGACCTCGCGCACGGCGACAACCTGCTGCGGATCTCCGTCAGCGACGACGGCCACGGCGGGGTGGACCCGGACAAGGGCAGCGGACTGCGCGGAATCGAGCGCCGACTGGCCGCCTTTGATGGCATCCTCACTCTGAGCAGCCCCGAGTCCGGTCCGACCATGGCGATTCTGGAGATCCCGTGCGTGTTGTCATCGCCGAAGACCTCGTCCTCCTGAGGGAGGGGTTCGTCGCCATCCTGGAGGCCGCCGGCCTGGAGGTGGTGGCGGCGGTCAGCACCGGGCCGGCCCTCCTGGAGGCCCTGCTCACCCAGCGGCCGGACGTCGCGGTGGTCGACGTCCGGCTGCCGCCCACCTTCACCGACGAGGGTCTGCGGGCCGCCATCGCGGCCCGCAAGGAGATCCCCGGACTGCCGGTGCTGGTCCTCTCCCAGTACGTCGAACAGCTCTACGCCCGCGAGCTCCTGGCGGACAACAGCGGCGGCGTCGGGTACCTGCTGAAGGACCGGGTCTTCGACGTCGCCCAGTTCATGGACGCGCTGCACCGGGTCGCCGGCGGCGGCACCGCGCTGGACCCGGACGTCATCTCCAAACTGCTCTCCGGTGGGCGGCAGTCCGGCGCCCTGGCCCGGCTCACCCCGCGCGAGCGGGAGGTGCTGGCCCTGATGGCCGAGGGACGCTCCAACGCGGCGATCGCCCAACGCCTGGTGGTCAGCGGACGGGCCGTCAGCAAGCACACCGCGAGCATCTTCGCCCGGCTGGACCTCCCCGAGGACGACGACGACAACCGCCGGGTGCTGGCCGTCCTCGCCTACCTCAACGGCTGACCACCGCCCCGGCCGCACCCCGCCGCCACCGAAGCGGAACGCTCCGCACCCGCCGCGCACCCGCCCCCCGTCCGGCAGCGGCCCGGGGCAGCCTGCAGCGGCGAAATTGAAGCGATACAGATCCAAAAAGCGAGCTTCCTAGCCTGGGCGCCGATGGCGACAGAACGGGGGTAGCTCGATGGAGTTCAGTGTTCTCGGCCTGGTCTCGGTGAAGGACGCCCGCGGGGCGGAGGTGGGGCTCGACGGTGCCAAGCAACGCACGGTGCTGGCCGCCCTGCTGCTGGCCCGCGGCCGGGTGGTGACGGACGCCCGACTCAGCACACTGCTCTGGGACTGGAATCCACCGGCCACCATGAGCGCGCAGATCTACACCTACATCTCACGGCTGCGCAAGCGGCTCGGTCCCCGGGTGCGACTCTCCCGCCAAGGCCCCGGCTACCAGCTGGACATCGGCGACACCCGGTTCGACCTGGTCGAGTTCGAGCGGCTCACCCGGCAGGCCAGGTCCGCCCTCGCGGCGTCCCGGTTCGACTCCGCCGCACGGGACTTTGAAGCCGCACTCGCCCTCTGGCAGGGGCCGGCGCTCGGCAACGTCACCGAGGCCCTCGCCCAACTGGAGGTGCCCGGACTGGAGGAGGCCCGGACGGCCGCGCTGGAGGGCCGGGTCGAAGCCGACCTGGCGCTCGGCCGGCACCAGCGGCTTGTCCCCGAGCTGACCTCGCTGGTCACCGAACTCCCCCTGCGGGAAAGGCTGCGGGCCCAGCTGATGACGGCGCTCTACCGTTCCGGCCGGCGCGCCGACGCGCTCGCCGCCTACCAGCAGGGCCGGCGCATCCTCGCCCACGAGATCGGCGTGGACCCGGGCCCCGAGCTGACCGCCGTCCACCAGGCGGTCCTGACCGACAGCCCGGAACTCCTCACCGGGCCCGGCGGGCCGCAACCGGCCGTGGTCCGGCCGACCAGGACGGCCGGACCCGAGCACGTCCGGGGCCGGGAGAACCTGCTCGCACTGGTGCACTCCAGCCTCCCGGTGCGCGGCGAGGACGTGCTGGCCGCCATGGTCCGGGCCGGGCTGTTGAAGGTCCGCGAGCCCGGCCACGACGGGACGCCCCGCTACTGGGTGGGCGAGCCCTCGCTCCTGGTGCCGCACGACTCCGCGGAGTGCGCGGCCTGCGCCCTGCGCGCGGAGCCGTATATGGAGTCCGCATAGGAACCGGGGGGAGCCTTCCTCCCGCGGTCCACGCCGCCGGGACGGAGCACCGCCCGGCCGCGCGGCAGCCGCCCGACACCCTTCCGCTCCTTCCGCAGAATCGAGGGACACCATGTCCGACACCGAAGTCACCGGCATCCTGGACGCCGAGCGCAAGGCCCTGGTCAAGCAGATCGTGTGCGACGTGCTGGAGGTCGAGCCGGCGGAGCTGGGCGAGGCCGACGACTTCGTCGAGCAGCACGAGGCCGACTCACTGGCCGGCCTGACCATCCTCGCCACGCTGGAGCGCGACCTCCACATCGAGCTGGCGCAGGAGGAACTGGAGCGGATGACCAACCTGGCCGGTGTCTACGCCGTCGTCGCCGAGGCCGAGTCCCGGTGACCACCGTCGACCCGGCCCGGGGGCGCCGAGTGGTGCTGACCGGCCTCGGCCTGGTCTCCGCCATCGGGATCGGCGTCGACGCGTTCGCCTCCGGCCTGCGGGCCGGGGCGAGCGGCGTCAAGCCCATCACCGCGTTCGACACCGCGGGCTTCGAGTACGCCAACGCCGGCGAGATCACCGACTTCGACCCGGCCGAGCACCTGCGCACCGTCCGCCCCGAGGACCTCGGCCGGGCCTCGCAGTTCTCGGCCGCCGCCGCCCGGATGGCCTTCGAGGACTCCGGGCTCGACCGGGAACGGCTGCTGGCCGCCCGGACCGTGGTCGCCGTCGGCACCACCGACGGCGAGACCCGCGACCTCGACGCGCTGGTCGGCCGGCAGATCGCCGAGGGCCCGGAGCAGGTCGACCCGGTGCTGGCGCGCCGCGTCGGCAACGAGCAGCTCTCCGCCGGGATCGTCCGCGAGCTCGGCCTGGTCGACGTCGAGGCCGCGACCGTCCCGACCGCGTGCGCCGCCGGCAACTACGCGGTCGGCTACGGCTACGACGCGATCCGGCTCGGGGACGCCGACCTGGCCCTGTGCGGCGGCGCCGACGCGCTCTGCCGCAAGACCTTCGCGGGCTTCTACCGGCTGGGCACGATCGCCCCCGAGGTCTGCCGGCCGTTCGACGTGAACCGCCAGGGCATCCTCACCGGCGAGGGCGCCGGCATCCTGCTGATGGAGTCGCTGGACTCCGCGCTCGCCCGCGGCGCCCGGATCTACGCCGAGGTGCTGGGCTACGGCCTGACCTGCGACGCCCAGCACCCCGTCGCCCCGGACGAGGACAGCATCGCCCGGTGCATCCGGATCGCCCAGCGCAACGCGGGGGTGACCCCGGACCAGGTCGACTTCATCAGCGCGCACGGCACCGGCACCAAGGCCAACGACATCACCGAGTCCCGTGCGATCCGGCGGGTCTTCGGCGAACGGCCGCCCGCCACCGTCTCGATCAAGTCGATGATCGGGCACTCGATGGGCGCCGCGAGTGCGATCGCCGCCGCGGCCTGCGCCATCGCCCTCACCGAGCGCTTCATCCCGCCCACCATCAACCACGTCGAGACCGACCCGGAGATCGGCCTGGACGTGGTGCCGAACGTGGCCCGGCCGGCCGACCTGCGCGTGGTGCAGAACAACGCACTGGCCTTCGGCGGCAACAACGCCGTCCTGCTGCTGGGTGCCGCGCCCACCGCCGCCTGACGGCACCCCGACGATCAGGAGCTCTCACGTGACCACCGATTCCCCGCCGGACCGGCCGATCGTGCTGTCGGGCTGGTCGGCCGCCTCGCCCTTCGGCCTCGGCGCCGAGGCCTTCACCGACGGGCTGACGGCCGGCCACGCGGCGACCGCGCCGCTGGACCGGGACCACTGGGGCGGCCCGTACGACACGGCCGGCCTGATCCCCGACTTCACCGTCGCGGGCGTGCTCGGCCGCAAGGGCACCCGCGCCCTGGACCGCTCCACCGGCATCGCGCTCGCCACCGTCGGCCTGCTGCTCGACCAGTACGACGGTGAACTCGGCGCCGATCCCGAGGACATCGGACTGGTCCTGGGCATCGGTGCCACCAGCGTCCAGAGCATCATGGACTTCTCCCGGGCCTCCCAGGCCGGCGAGCGGCCCTACGACGTGGACCCGGCGCTCTTCCCCAACACCGTGCAGAACCGGGCGACCGGCGCCGGCGCCATCCGCTACGGCCTGAAGGGCCCGAACACCACCATCAGCGGCGGTTCCCTGACCTCGCTGCTGGCACTCAACTACGCGGTCCGGATGCACCGCCAGGGCCACGGCCGGGTCTTCCTCTGCGGCGCCGTCGAGGAGTACTCGGCCCAGCGGGCCCGGCTGGAGTGGCACGGCGGCGGCCCCGGGGGCGGCGGAGCACCCGGCCCGCTGGGCGAGGGCTGCGCCGTGTTCCTCACCGAGACCGCGGCCGGGGCGCGCGCGGCCGGGAGGCAGCCGCTGGCCACCGTGCTCGGCTCGCGCTTCCTCGCCTTCCACAGCCCCGGGAGCGTGGGGGCCACCCTGGCGCGCGCCGTCACCGAGGTGCTCGCCGCCGCCGGCGCCACCGCCGCCGACGTCCGGGTGGTCGCGCCCGGCGAGGCGCCGGGCCCGCTCGGCGCGCAGGAGGAGGCCGGGCTGGACCGGGCGCTCGGCCCGGCCGCAGCGGCCGCAGCGGCTCCGGTCCGGCTCCGCGTCCGCCGGCTGCTCGGCGACACCGGCGCGGCCTCCGCCGGGTTCCAGCTCGCCGCCGTCCTCGCGCTGGCCCGCACGCAGCAGCAGCCGGACGGAGCGCTGGCCCTGGTCACCTCGGTCAGCCCGGCGGGGACGGTCGGCTGCACCCTGCTCCGGCTGGAGCACCCCGCCGTCGCCTGACCGGCCCCGGCCGACGCCCGGCACCACCCCGTCCGACCCGGCCGGGTCGGCCTCACCGGCCGGCCCGGCCGGTCCCATCGAGCCGACCGATCCGACCGATCCCCATCGATCCGACCGCGCGACCCCGAGGAGAGACCATGACCACCCCGTCCGTCCCCGTACCGCCGCCGGCGGAACAGCCCACGCCCCGCCCGATCGCCCTGGTCACCGGGGGCTCCCGCGGCATCGGCCGGGCCGTGGTCGAACGCCTCGCCCAGGACGGCCACGACATCGCGTTCTGCTACCGCAGCGACGACGCCGCCGCGGAGCGGACCGCCGACCTGGCCCGCGCCCACGGCGCCCGGGTGCTGACCCGCCGGCTCGACGTCGCCGACCGGGCGGCGGCCGAGGAGTTCGTCGCCGAGGTGACGGCGGGCCTCGGCCCGGTGGACGCCCTGGTCGCCTCGGCCGGAGTGCTGCGGGACCGTCCGGCCGCCCTGATGAGCGGCGCCGAGTGGGACACCGTGCTGCGCACCAACCTGGACGGCACGTTCAACGTCTGCCGGCCGGCCCTGCTCCCGATGATCAAGCGTGGCCGCGGCGCCATCGTCACCCTCTCCTCCGTCGTCGGGCTCACCGGGAACGCCACCCAGGCCAACTACGCCGCCTCCAAGGCCGGCCTGGTCGGCCTGACCAAGGCCCTGGCCAAGGAGGTCGGCCCGCACGGCGTCCGGGTCAACGCCGTGGCCCCCGGGCTGATCGCGACCGACATGAGCGCCGGCCTGTCGACGAAGCGGGAGCGGGAACTGCTGCGCCGGATCCCGATGGGGCGCTTCGGCACCGCGCACGAGGTGGCCGACCTGGTCGCCTTCCTGGTGTCGCCGCGCGCCGCCTACCTCACCGGCGAGGTCCTCCGGATCGACGGCGGCATCGCCCTCTGAGCGCGCCGCGCGCGCCCGGCCCTCCGAGCCCGCTGAGCCCTTGACCCCCGCAACCCCCACCGCACGACCGCCCCACCGCACCGGCCGCGACCCCCACCGCACACGCCGGAACGCCGTCGGCCGTCACGGGATCCCCGTGACGGCCGACGGCGTTGTAGCGGTCCCCCGTACACCCGGTCAGTTCCACTCCTCGCTGCCGGGACCGTCGATCGGCAGGGGGGCCGACACGATCGGGCCGCCGGCGCGGACCTGGGCGGCGGCGGGCCCGCCCTCGGACGCCATCAGTCCGAGGGACAGGGTGGCAGCCATGCCGAGCACAACCAGGGCCGGCCGGAACGTGTTCACGAGTCGGACGTAGCGCACTGCCGCATCTCCTCAAGAATGGGTTTCCCTCGCTTCTGAAACGAGGTTATGCAGTCGCCACTTCAAGCTCTTATCGATACGTTCTTGTCCGGTTCTCAAGCGATATCCGACCGGTCCGGCAGCCTCGTCACCTCCAGCGGGGGCACACCAGGTCGGGTTCCGCCACCCCCCGGGGGCCCTCCTCCCCGCGGAGGTCCTCCATCGCCCCGATCAGCTCGGCCAGGTGCTTCTCGGCCTGCTCGACCAACCGCGGCGACTTCAGGGCCTCGAAGGCGTCCCGGGCGCTGACCAGCCGCCGGAACGCCTCGTCGAAGCGCCCCAGCCGCCGCAGCACCTCCCCGAGCCCCAGGCCGAGCCGGGCGTTGAGCAGCGGGACGTCGATCCGCTGCGCCACCCCGAGCCCGGTCTGCAGCGTCGCCAGGGCCTCGTACGGCCGGCCGGAGCGCAGCTGCGCCTCGCCCAGGCCGAGCAGGGCGTGCGTCTCGCCGCGCCGGTCGTGCTTCTGCCGGACGATCTGCAGCACCCGCCGGAAGTTGTCCTCGGCCTCGTCGAACCGGTCGAGCGCCAGGTACGCGCCGGCCAACCGGTTGACGGCCTGCGCCGCGCCCCTGGTCCGGCCGATCCGGTCGAAGACGCCGACCGCTTCCACGGCCAGCCGCAGCGAGGAGTCCAGCGCGCCCTGCTCCCGCTCGATCACCGACATCTGGCCCAGGGTGTGGGCGAGCGCGGAGGCGTCGCCGACCTCCCGGAACACCTCCCGGGCCTCCTGCAGGCGCTCCATCGCCAGCCGGTGGTCGCCGTGGATCCGGTCGATGATCACCATGTTGCGCAGCGCCAGCGCGTGACCGTAGCGGTGGCCGATCCGCGCGAACAGCCGCACCGCGTTCTCGCACCAGGTCTGCGCCTCGTGGAAGCGCTCCTGGAACATCTCGACGGCGGCCAGCTCGTGGCACATCACGGCCTCGCCGAGCTCGTTCCCGGCCCGCCGCGCCGCCTCCAGGGAGCGCTCGCAGGTGAGCCGCCAGTTCTCGTGGTGGTTGCGGATCTCGAACAGCACCACCGAGGAGGCGGTGAGGTCCCAGGCCAGTTCGTCCAGCGACAGCTCACAGGCCTGGAGCACCGAGGCGACCAGTGACTCGCGCTCCGTCTCGAACCACCGCAGCGGGGACTCCAGCAGCTCGTCGGTGTGGGCGCGGTCCAGCGGGCGGCGTTCCGCGGAGCCGTGCACCACCGAGAAGTCGCCGCCGTACTCGCGCCGGTGGGCCTCCTCGGCCAGGGCGAGCCAGGTCTGCAGCACCCGGGTCACCGCCTCCCGCCGCTCGGCCTCCTGCTCCTCCAGCTCGGCGCGCTCGCGCGCGTACAGCCGCAGCAGGGTCTGGAAGCGGTAGCGCAGCGCGCCGGTGGCGTCCGTGCCCGCCGCCTCCAGCAGTTGCGCGTCGACCAGGTGCTCGATCAGGTTCTCGGCCTGCGTCGGCGGCATGTCGAGCAGGGCTCCGCCGACCCAGGCGGTGAAGTCGGGCATCGCCAGCAGTCCGAGCCGCCGGTACATCCGGGCCACGTCCACCGGCAGGTCGCGGTAGCTGAGGCCGAAGCTCACCCGGACCTCCAGGTCCCCGGCGGTCAGCTCGTCCAGCCGCCAGCACTCGTTCGCGAGCCGGGCGGCCAGGTGCCGTACGTTCCAGTGCGGCTTCGAGGCCAGCCGGGCCGCGGCGATGCGCAGGGCCAGCGGTGTCCGGTCGCAGAGCCGGACGAGCCGGCGCGCGCCGTCCGGGTCGTCGGTGACCCGGTCCGCTCCGGCGATCATGCCGAGCAGTGCCAGGGCGTCCGGCTCCGGCAGCGGGTCGAGCCGCAGCCGGACCCTGCTGTGGCCGACCGCGAGGTGGTCCTGCTGGTCCTCCCGGCTGGTGACCACGACGCAGGAACGCCCGCCGTCGGGCAGCAGGTCGCGGATCTGGTTGAAGGAGTGGGCGTTGTCCAGGATGACCAGGACGCGGCGCTCGGCCAGGATCGCCCGGTACAGCGACACCCGGTCGTCGTGGGCGGTGGGGATCCGTTCCCCGGGCACCCGGAGGGATCGGAGGAAACGATTCAGCACATCCCCGGGTTCGGCCGGGGAACGGTGCTCGTCGTAGCCGAACAGGTCCGCGTAGAGCTGTCCGTCGGGGAACTGCTCGGTCACCCGGTGCGCCCAGTACAGGGCGAGGCCGGTCTTGCCGACCCCGGGGAATCCGGTGACGAAGCCACGGGCCGGCCCACCGCCCCTGGATTCGTCATCCAACAGGAGGTCCAGGGAGGCGAGTTCGGACTCACGGCCGACGAAGGCCGAGACCGGCGGCGGCAGTCCGCCCAGCGCGCGGCGGGGCGAGTCGTCGGCCGCCTCGAGCTCCGGGACGACGTAGTCCTCGACCGACAGCGCGGGCGCGGCGACCGTCTCCTGCGGGGAGCCGAGCAGCATCAGCTCGGGGTCGTCGCGCAGGATCGCGTCGTGCAGCCGCTGGATCACCGGGCCCGGTTCCAGGCCGAGCTCCTCGACGAACTGCTGGCGCCCGTCCCGGAACGTCTCGGTCGCCTCGGCCCTCCGCCCGGCCCGGTACTGGGCGAGCATCAGGTTGTACCTCAGCTGCTCGCGCAGCGGGTTCTCCCGCATCACGGCGGCCAGTTGGGGGATCAGCTCCTGGTGCCGGCCGAGCCCGAGCTCCAGCCCGGTGAGCTCCTCGTAGACCATCAGCCGCTGTTCCTCCAGCGCGACGGCCGCACCCTCGACCCGACGGCCGGTCACCCCGGCCAGTGCCGGGCCGCGCCAGACGTCCAGCGCCAGCCGGTAGAGGCCGGCCGCGTCCTCGTTGCGCCCCTCCCGGCGCGCCTGCGCGGCCTCGTTCAGCAGGCGGTCGAAGTGCACGGAGTCCAGGGTGTTGCCCGCGGCCTGCAAGCGGTAGCCGGGGTGCGCGGTGAGGATGACCTCCCGCGGGCACTCGACCGCACGGAACGCCTTGCGCAGTGCGGCGACGCAGATCGCCACCTGGGTCCTCGCGGTCGAGGGCGGCTGCCCTTCCCAGACCGCCTCGACGAGGCTGTCGACCGACACCTCCTTTCCCCAGGCCAGTACCAGCATCGCCATGATGGTGCGCTGACGCGCCCCACCTATCGCCACCGGCCGACTTTGATATGTAACCGACAATGGCCCAAGAATGCCGAAATCAAGGCCAATATCCCGTTCAGCCGCATCGACCATCTGTACCCCCGTTGGTCTCACGCCAGGTGCCGCAGCGCGACCGAGGATACTTGATTGATTCACAAATCACGCCTGGCTTGCGTCGGCATCATTCACGGCCGGAACTCGCCCGCGCCCGCGGCCGGCCCCCCGTCAATTCGCCCGAAATGGCGGAACGGAACGGTGAAACAAACCGACCGGTGCGCCCAATTCCCACGGGTCCGCCGGATAGCGCCGGCATGTGGACCGGCGCCGTCCGAAGGAGAACCGGCCGGTCCCGGCGGTGGGGGAATCCGCCGGAACCGGCCGGAGCCGGAGTGCTCCGGCGGGATCAGCCGCCGGGAGCCGAACGGACGGCGTGGATCAGTGGACCGGTCATCGCCGTCGTGAGCAGCGCCATCAGCACCAGGACGGTGAGCCCCGCGGTACTGATCAGATGTGCCTGCCAACCGATCCCGGCGAGGACGATCTCGGTCACCCCGCGACAGTTCATCAACGCGCCGAAACGCATCGCGTCCGCCCGGTCCAAACCGGCCAGCCGGGCTGCTCCACCCGCGCCGACCAGCTTGCTCACGCAGGCCGCCAGCACGACGACGACGAGAACCAGCCAGTGCCCGCCGTCCCGCCCGAGCGAGCCGATCGAAACCTTCAGGCCGACACCGGCGAAGAACACCGGCAACAGCACGGCCAGGGTGAAGCCCTGGAAGTGCTGCTGCATCCGCTCGATCACGCTCGACTGGTGCGGCACCACCGTTCCGAACAGGAAGGCGCCGACCGCCGGGTGCAGCCCGATCAGCTGGGTCAGCCCCGCGTATCCGAGCGCTCCGGTCAGCAGGACGGGCAGCAGCAGCCGCTCCGGCGAGTTCCGCAGCTCCGAGCGCCGGATCAGCGCGGCGAGCGCGGGCCGCACCCACAGCACGGTGCCGGCGACCAGCGCCAGGGTCAGCCCCACCGTGGGGCCGAGCCTCCCGCTGCCACCGCCCGAGGCCGCCAGGATGCCGGTGAGCGCCAACCAGGCCACCCCGTCACCGAGCGCCGCCGTGGTCAGCGCGTAGCCGCCGAGCGGCGTGCGGTCCATCTTCAGGTCGACCAGGGTCCGGGCCAGGACCGGCAGCGCGGTCACCGACAGGGCCAGCCCGAAGAAGGCCGGGTAGCCCCAGGACGTCCCGGCCGAGCCGGCCAGCACGTCCGGCGCCGCCAGTGCGATCGCGCCGCCGGCCAGGAACGGCAGGCCCATCCCGCCGCCGACCGCGGCCACCACCGGCCCGCGCAGCCGCACCTCCCGCAGCTCGCACCCGAGCAGGAAGACGAAGACGGACAGCCCGAGCTGCGCCGCGAGGTCGAGCCCGCCGCGCACCTCCGCGGAGAAGATCCAGGCCTGCCCGGACGGCCAGACCCAGCCCAGCGCGGACGGACCGAGCAGCAGCCCGCCGAGGACCTCGCCGACCACCGGGGGCTGACGCAGCCGGACCATCAGCGAGCCCAGCAGATGGCTGAGCAGCACGACCACGGCGACCGCCAGCAGGAAGCGGGCGATCGGGTCGACCTGGTCGGCCCGGCGCGCGGTGTCCACCAGCCCCGGCCCCCACAGCACGAGGGCCGGCACCACGACGACCAGCCCGGGGACCCAGCGGACCACCGCCTGCCGGACGGCGCCCTCCCGCGGGCGCCGCGCCGACGCCCCACGACGGACCGGCCCCTCGGGTGCCGGTGTTCCCACCGTGGTCACGGCGCGGACACCCCCCGGGCGCCGACCCCGGCCGGCTCGGCGTCCGGCTCGGCGTCCTGCTCGGCGGCGGGCCAGTCGGCGAACCGGCGCAGCCCGTACAACAGCGGGACCCCGCCCGCCCGGTGCACCTCGACGACCTCGCCGAGGACCAGGACGTGGTCGCCGACCTCGACCAGCTGCCGCACCCGGCAGCCGGCCAGCGCCAGCGCGTCCCCGGTGAGCCAGGGCAGGCCGAGGACGGGCGACGGCCGCCAGTCGACGTGCGCGAAGCGCTCGGCCACGGCGCTCGTGAACACCCGGGCGGCGGCCCGGCCCCCGGTGTGCAGGAGGTTGACGGCGAAGGCCTGCCGCGCGACCAGCGCGTCCAGCGTGCTGCTGGGCGCCTTCAGGCAGACGGACAGGACGGGCGGAGCGGTGGTCACGCTGCTCAGCGAGGAGCAGGTGAGCCCGCGGGGACGGCCGGCCGGGTCGGTGGTGGTGACCACCGCGACGCCGGTCGGGAATCGGCTCATCAGCCCCCGGTAGTCGTCCGCCGGCACGTGTCCGGCGATGGGCGGCTGTCTCGGGGAGCGGGGCTGCGGACCGGCGCGGTCCACGAAGCGTCTGCCGGCCGGGGCCTGGCTCGACGCGGGTGGGCTGGCCATGCGTTCTCGCCTTCTGGGAGCGGTGCGGATGGTCGCCGAACCCTGCCGGGGGGCACCGCCGGGCGCCGTCGGACGGCGACCGTCCTCGGTCGCCGCCGGTGCGCCGACGGGAACCCGGCCCGACGGGTCCGCGGGGGTCGGGACCCGTCGGGCCGGGGGCTCGGTGCGCCCCTGCCGGGTGCGCGTCAGTTGATCGACGCGAGGTACTCGTAGCAGCTCGGCAGGGCGGCGACGAGGCGGTCCGCGTCGGCCTTGATCCGGGCCAGCTCGGCGCGGGCCGTGGTCGGGTCGATGTGCGCGAGCGCCGGCCGGGCCGCCCGGGGTTCGTGCCCCAGTCCGAGCAGCATGGTGTTCCAGGAGTAGTGCTCGAAGCCGTGGTAGCCCTGGTAGATGGTCTGCTCGTCGAGCAGGTGCGAGGCGGCGACCTCCAGTCGCTCGGCCAGGCCGTCCGGGAGCGGGCGGACCTTGGTCTCCTTCCAGTACGGCGTGTCGTCGCGGCGGGCCGCCCAGTAGTGCAGGACGAGGAACTCCTTGACGCCGTCCAGCACGTTCGCGACGCGCTGGTTGTAGTCCGCGGCCAGGGCCGGGTCCCAGCGCTCGTCGGGGAAGTGCTTCACCAGCTGCTCGATGCCGTGCTGGATGAAGAAGATGCCGGTCGACTCCAGCGGCTCCACGAAGGCGCTGGACAGGCCGATGGCCACGCAGTTGTTCACCCAGGAGCGCTCGTTGCGGCCGATCCGCATCCGGATGTGGTTGGCCTCCAGGTCCTCCTGGCCGGGCGCGGCGAACTCGCGCAGCGTGCGCTCCGCCTCCTCCGGGGTGGCGAACTCGTCGGAGTAGACGTAGCCGGTGCCGTTGCGCCCGAACAGCGGGATGGTCCAGATCCAGCCCGCCTCCATGGCCGTGGCCGTGGTGTACGGACGCATGTCCTTGCGCTGCTCCTCGTCCAGCGGCACCCGCAGCGCGACGGCCCGGTTGTTCGGCAGGACGTCCTGGAAGGAGACGAACGGCTCCTCCAGCGTCTGGTTGATCAGCAGCCCGCGGAAGCCGGTGCAGTCGATGAACAGGTCGCCCGCGAGCTCGCCGTGCTCGCGGGTGGTGACGTGGCTGATCCAGCCGCGCTCGTCCCGGGCCACGTCCACCACGTCGTCCACCACGTGCCGCACCCCGCGCCGGGTGCCGTAGTCGGTGAGGAACCGGGCCAGCAGGCCGGCGTCGAAGTGGTAGGCGTACGGGAACTGGGCGCGCTGCTCCTCCAGGGTGGAGCGGCCGAGCGAACCGTCCAGGCCACCGGCGAACAGCGACCCGTCCAGGAGTCTCGGCGAGCGTCTGGACTCGCACAGGTACGGCGTGACGTAGCAGCTGCGGTCGAAGGACTCGCTGCGGTCGCTGAGTTGCAGCCACCAGTCGGCGACGTTGAACCCGTCGGAGGTCCGCAGCCGCTCGAACGGGTGGTAGAAGTGGTGCCCGACCTCGCGCCAGTTCTCGAAGCGGATGCCGAGCTTGTAGGAGCCGGAGCAGTGCGGCATCCAGTCCCGCTCGTCCAGGCCGAGATAGTCGAAGAAGTGCCGGACGGTGCTGAAGGTCGCCTCGCCGACGCCGATGGCGGCGACGCGGTCCGATTCCACCAGCGTCACGTCGATCCGGTCGCCGAATGCCGCCTTCAGGTAGGTGGCACTCATCCAGCCTGCGGTTCCGCCGCCGACGATCACTACCGAGTTGATCATCCCCGAGCCCTCCTGGAGATCCGTGATTCGTGCAGCGAAGTTATCCAGCCACGTTTTTCCTTCGTTATCGGTCGTCAATGGCGCGGGAAGATCGACAATGTTCCCGACAATATCGACGGACGCCCGAATCGAATCGAAGACCACGGGTGGTCGCGCGCCGGGGCGGGAGCGGACGCGGTCGGGCTCGACGCCCGTGCCGGGGGCCCAGACGGGCTGTGCGGGAATGTCCGGATACCGCCGAAACCGCGCACGGCGGCCACGGCGCCGCACGGCGGGCACGGCGCCGCACGGCGTCGTTCGGGGGAGGGGTGGGCCCGAGAGCCCTGGCCGTTCCGCTGCG
This sequence comes from Kitasatospora sp. NPDC097691, assembly GCF_040302665.1. Classification (NCBI taxonomy): domain Bacteria; kingdom Bacillati; phylum Actinomycetota; class Actinomycetes; order Kitasatosporales; family Streptomycetaceae; genus Kitasatospora; species Kitasatospora sp. NPDC097691. Next base: position 55,689 of record NZ_JBEORY010000047.1, read on the forward strand.
GCGGGGGGCTCACCGACGCAGCACGCGGCGTCCGATCCGCCGCCTCCGGGAGCTCGCCGGGGCGGCCGGTGACGGATCTGGTGGGGCACCAGGGGCTCGAACCCTGAACCTACGGATTAAAAGTCCGCAGCTCTGCCAATTGAGCTAGTGCCCCGCGGCTCTTGGCCCCGGTGGTGCCCGGTGGGGAGAGCCACGGCGATCCTACCCGGTGGGGCCCAGGGCTCCGCCAGTGGATTGCGCGGACGCGCCGTCGGTGTGCAGCGGTCCTCGAGGCGGCGTGTAGTGGGCGGCGCGGACGCGGCGGAGCCAGGCCTCCGCGGGGCGCGGGTCGGGGGCGGCCGGGAGGACGCCGGGGCCGGCCAGGCGGTCGGCGGCGTCGGCGAGCAGCGTTTCGGCGACGGCCGGGCGGTCGGCGATGCGTTCGCCGAGTTCGCGGATCCGTTCGGGGTCGGGCAGCCGGATCAGGTTGCGGCCGCTCTCGTGCAGCCGGACGGCCTGCTCGACCAGCCGGACCAGGTGCCGGGCGTGCTTGGCGGCCCGGCGGCGGGTGGCCGGGTCCGTGGTGTCGCGGGTCAGCAGCTTGCGGAACTGCTGGTCGGCGTAGCCGAGATAGGCCTTCCGCACGGCGGGCGCGCTGAGGAAGCTCGTGCGGATGCCGATGAGTTCCGTACCGAGCGGGGTGCGGGTCTCGTACAGGTCGTCGGGCAGCCAGACGAGTTCGGAGGCGGTCGGGTTGCAGGTCAGCGCCAGCCGGCACCACTTGGCGGCCTCGTGCAGGGTGAGGTCGGGCGCGGTGCTGACGTGCGACTCGGCCGGGCGGTGCAGGCCGTGCAACTCCTCGGTGGGGGTGGCGAACAGGCCCAGCCGGTCCAGGTCGGAGCCGGCGTGGGCGAAGCCGTAGGCGGTGGAACCGACGATGCCGGAGAGCAGGACGGTCCCGGGGGTGGCTACGGGCACGGGGGTGGCTGCGGTCCCGCGGGTGGCTACGGTCCCGGGGGTGGCTACGGGCACGGAGGTGGCTGCGGGCACGGGCGGTCTCCTCCCGGGAGGCGTACGGTCGGACGGCGAACGGGCCGGCCGCGGTCGGGCCGCGGACGGCCAGGCTGCGGCGGGTACGGGCATCCTCTCCGGAACGGGCCGCGCCGGGCGAGCGATTTCCGGTCCGGGGCCCGCCCGGCCGCCGATACTGGCCCCATGGAGCACGATCCCCACGTGGAAGCGGTGGCAGGCGGCGTCGAGAAGCTGCGGGCCTGGTGGTCGCACCGGCAGTGGCTGGACCGCCCGCACACCGGTGCGTCCGCCGCCGAGGCGCTGGCCGCCACCGGCTGGGCCCGCTCGGTGGGCGGCGCGGCGCCGTACCTGGGCCTGTTCGCCCGGGCCGGGCTCCGCCGGGCGGCGGTGGACGCGGCGGTGGCCCGGCTGGAGGTGCACGAGCTGCCGTCCGCCCGCGGCTGCACGTACCTGCTGCCCGGCTCCGACTTCGCGCTCGGCCTGGCCTGCGGCGGCGCCGCGCCGGTGGGCGAACTGGCCGCGGCGGAGAAGCACCTGGGGGTCGGCCGGGACGAGGTGGAGAAGCTCTGCCTGGCCATCGAGCGGGTGCTGTCGCCGGACGAGCCGCTGGACCCGACCACGATCCGCGAGTCGGTCGGCGACGCGGTCCGCCCGCTCGGCGAGGCGGGCAGGAAGCGCGGCCTCGCCACCACGCTGCCGCTCGCCCTCGGGCTGATGCAGTCGCGCGGCCGGATCCGCCGGGTGTCCGTCAACGGCCGCCTGGACCAACAGCGTTACGGCTACGTCGGCTGGGACCAGCCGGTCGCGGGGGACGCCGTCGACCTCGCCCGCCGCTACTTCTCCTGGGCCGGCCCGGCCACCGTCAAACACTTCCGCTGGTTCTCCGGCTTCACCGCCGCGACCGCCCGGCGGGCCGTCGCCGAGGCGGGCGCGGTCCCGCTCGCACCCGGCTCGGAGCTCCTGCTATCGCCCGAACTCGCCGAGGAGTTCAGCGAGTTCAGTGTGCCGAGCACACCGCACTACACCCTGCCGGCCGGTATCGACGGCATCCACCTGCTGCACCGCGACCTGCCCCGGCTGCTCGACCCCGCCGACGCCGCCCGCCCGCTGCCCGCCGGCCGGGCCGGTCGCGCCTTCGGCTCCGAGGCCGACCCGCAGACCCACGTCGTACTCGACCGCGGCCGGATCGTCGGGCTCTGGGAGTACGACACCGAGCGGGCCGAGATCGTCCTGCTGCCCTTCGTCCCGCTCGACGACGCCCTGCGCGAAGCGGTGGCCCGCACCGAGGAGTTCGTCCGCGAGGATCTCGGCGACGCCCGCGGCTTCAGCCTCGACTCGCCGAAGAGCCGCGCCCCCAGGATCGCGGCGCTGCGGGCCGCCGCGGCACGCGTGACCGGCCCGACGGCCGGGTAGCGTACGGACCATGTCGACCACCAGCACCGACGAAGTCCTGCTCGTCACCGGCGCCGGCCGCGGCATCGGCGCCGCCACCGCCCTGCTGGCCGCCCGCCGCGGCTACCGGGTCTGCGTCAACTACCGTACGGACGAAGCCTCGGCGGCCTCCGTCGTGGACGCCGTCCGGGCCGAGGGCGGCACCGCCCTCGCGGTGCGCGCCGACGTCAGCCGGACCGCCGAGGTGGAGCGGCTGTTCGCCACCGTGGACGCCGAACTCGGCCTGCTCACCGGCCTGGTGAACAACGCCGGGACGCTGGAGGAGCAGTGCCGGCTGGAGGAGATCGACGAGGACCGGCTGAACCGGATCTGGGCCGCCAACATCACCGGCCCGTTCCTGTGCGCAGCCCGGGCCGTCCGCCGGATGTCCACCCGGCACGGCGGGCGCGGCGGCGCCATCGTCAACGTCTCCTCGGCCGCCTCCAGGCTCGGCTCGCCGAACGAGTACGTCGACTACGCGGCCGCCAAGGGCGCGGTGGACTCGATGACCCGCGGCCTCGCCCTGGAGGTCGCCGCCGAGGGGATCCGGGTCAACGCGGTGCGGCCCGGACTGATCCACACCGACATCCACGCGCTCGGCGGCGAGCCCGGCCGGGTCGACCGGGTCGCCCCGAACCTCCCGATGCGGCGCGGCGGCCGGCCGGAGGAGGTCGCCGAGGCGATCCTCTTCCTGCTCTCCCCCGCAGCCTCGTACACCACGGGCGCGTTCCTGGAGGTCTCGGGCGGCCGTTGACGACTGCTTCCGGCCCCGCGGGCCGGAACCCGCCCGACCCGGGGGCCGCTTTCGGACAGCGTCGACCCGCCACCGAACGGCCCCCTCCGGTTTCCTTCCGCGCGCCTGCCCCCGCCCGTACGGTGGAAGCCATGACCGACGCCTTCATCGACATCCCCGGTGTGCGCAACTTCCGTGACGCGGGCGGCATCGGCGCCCTCCGCCGGGGCGTGCTCTACCGCTCCGGCTCCTTCCACACGCTCACCGAGGAGGGCGCCCGGCGACTCAAGGCCCTCGGCCTGCGGACGGTGCTCGACCTGCGCAGCCCGTTCGAGCTGGAGACCTGGCCGGACCAGCGGCACGGCCTCGACCACGAGACCCTCAGCCTGCCGACCCTGCCCGCGAACCGCGGCGACGTCGACCGGCCCTGGCCGGAGGACCAGGCCTCCCTCTACCCCTTCATGGCCGAGACGGCCGGCCCCTCGCTCGCCGCCGTCATCCGCCGCCTCGCCGCACCGGAGTCACTGGCCGCCGTCGTCCACTGCGCCGTCGGCAAGGACCGCACCGGCCTCACCATCGCCGTCCTGCAGTCCCTGCTGGGCGCCTCCGAGGCCGACATCACCGCCGACTTCCTGCTCTCCAACATCGGCCTCGGCCTGGACGACGGCCCCGTCCCGTACGTCGACGAGGCCGGCGCCGAACGCCTCTCCCGCCCGGTCGGCGCCGAACTCATCGCCTCCTCGCTCACCTGGATCGACACCCACCACGGCTCGATCCCCGCCTACCTCCACCACCACGGCGCCACCGAAGCCGAACTGGACGCCGTACGCACCAACCTCTCGGCCTGACCGGCGCCCCGGCCGGGCGGGGGCTCGACGGCGGGCCCTACGGCCGGCGCTCGAAGCGCCACCACTGGGTCGGCTCGTCGACGTCCTCCCACTGGTGGACGACGCCGTCCGGGGCCTGCGGCGCGGTCAGCGGCTTGCCGCTGATGAAGCTGGTGACGGTGTACGTCCCGGGGGCGTCCACATGGGCCTCCAGCAGCCACTCCTGGGCGCCGAAGGCGTTGGCACCCCACTGCTGGATCGGGACGCCGTCGTCCGGGGAGGCGCCGGTGACGTCGAGGCGCTTGCCGCTGCCGACGTTCTCCAGGTGGTAGAGCGCACCGCCCGGGTGGACGGCGGTGAGGTGCCAGAGCTGGGCGTCGGTGCCGTCGTCGGCGCCCAGCACGATCCGGGCACCGCTGCGCCGGGAGGCGTCGGCGACCTGCAGCAGCAGGCCGGTGCCGACGTTGCGGACGAGGTAGCTGCCGTCGGTGATCGCGGAGTCAGTCACGGTCGAAGTCTGCCACCGGGTACCGACAGGCCTCGTAGCCGAAGACCGCGGCCAGCACCGCCGCCACCACGCCGACCTGGACGAGTGCCGACACCCGGGTGCCCAGCGGGACGGTGGCCGCGACCAGCGTCGCGCCGAGCAGCCGGGGCAGGTTGGGGCGCAGGCCGAGGAAGCCGCGCACGGCGGTGTTGACCACCAGGTAGAGGGTGATCCCCCCGGCCAGCGCGACGGCCTGCGGCAGGCTGATCGCGGCGACGGGGTGGGCGACCGCGGACTTGACCCCGGCGGCGAACAGCAGCACGCCGAGCAGCAGCCCGAAGTGGCCCAGGTAGTGGACCGCGACGGCCGCCCGGTTGCGCTCGGCGGAGGGCAGCGCGGCCATCCGGCGCTCGGCGCGGGCGTCGTCGTCGTGCCCGAAGTAGGCCCACCAGAGCCCGACGCAGACGGTCAGGCTGAGCAGCGCGACGGCGATCAGCCCGGGCCCGAGGTCGGCCGTCCCGGCCCCGACGCCGATCGCGATCACCGACTCGCCGAAGGCGATGATCACGATCAGCCCGTGCCGCTCCACGAAGTGGTCGGCGCGCAACCGGAACTCGGGCAGCCCGGCCGCCCACGGGGTCACGAACTGCATCGCGAAGGCGGCCGTCCAGAAGCCGAGTTGGAGCGTCCCGGTGAGGTAGCCGCCGGTCACCACCAGGGCGCCGACGACCAGGTTGCTCGCGCCCATCCGCAGCACCGCGGCGGGGGTGACCCCGGCGGCGACGAACATCCCGGTGTGCAGGGCGACCACCACCAGGTACGCCCAGCCGAACGCGGCGCCGCCGCCCTCGAAGGCGTGCGGGACGGACAGCGAGATGACCAGGAAGGCGCCCATGGCCAGCATCAGCAGCCCGCGCCGACCGTGGGTGCGCGGCGGCATGGCGTTGGTCAGCCATATGAAGGCGTCGTACATCCACCAGATGACGCCCAGCATCACCAGCACCTGGGCGAACCCGCCGGGGGTGAGGTGGTGGACCAGGCTGCCGGTGAGCTGGGTGATGGTGAAGACGAAGACGAGGTCCAGGAAGAGTTCGAGCGGTGCCACCTTCAGGGCCGGCTCGGCGGTCCCGGCGGGACCTGTCGCCTCGGGAGCACCGGCCCGAGGAGCACCGGCCCGAGGAGCACCGGCCTCGGGAGCACCGGCCCGAGGAGCGCCGGCCTCAGGAGTACCAGGGGAAACACGCGATGCGGTCACCGCGCGAGTATCCGTCACCCGGCCCGGGCACGGGGGCGTTTCGACCGGACCGGCTCCGCCGCCTATGCTGCGGCGAATGTCCACCGAGCAGATGTCGTCGCACCGTCAGCAGCCCACCTTCCTCGAGGCCGTGGCCGAACTGGAGGCGGTGGTCGCCGCCGAGGACGACGAGCGCTTCGGCCCCGTCCTCGGCCTGGTCGGCGGGCTGTTCGGCGCGGCCGCCCCGGACGATCGGGTGGCGGCCGGTCCCCGGCTGGCCGCACTGCTGCCGGACGCCCCGCCGTTCCCCCGCTCGCACCTGGCGATGGTGGTGGGCGCCTGCGTCGAGCACGGCGCCGACCCGGTCGCCTGCGCCGGCCCGGTGCTGGCCGGCCTGCGCGGGGCGCTGACCGGCGTGCAGCTGCTGGTGCGGCGGTGGGCCGAGACGGGCGGCGGCCCGCTGCCGGACCCGGAGGAGGACGATCCGGCCGCGGCGCACGAGCGGATCGCCGACCCGGCGCTGCTGGACGAGTGGCACGCCCACCTGGCCGTGGTCGGCTGGTGGACGCTGCACCTGTGGCAGCAGGCGTCCTGGGCGGTGTACTCGCACGCCCCGGTCCGGGCCGAGGCCCGCGCCTCGGGCGTGACCGAGGCGCTCGTGGAGCTGTTCGGCCGGTACGAGGGCGAGCAGCACGACCTCAAGGGCCTCGCCCACCTGGCGCTGGTCCTGGACGACGAGCCGCTGCTGGTGCTCGACCGCCCCACCGGCACCGGCTACCTGCTGCGGATGAGCGGCCTGGGCGACACCTTCCAGCTGCACACCCTGCTCGCCGACGTGCTGATCGGCGGCGGCCACCTCCCCGGCGCCCCGCAGGACCCGGAGGTGGTGGCACTCGCCCGGACGGCCTTCCTGGACCACCGTCGGCCGATCGCGACCGGCGCCTTCAACCTGGTCGCCCCGGACGGCTCCTGGCTCTGGAACGAGGGCACCCCGAGCGACGTCCCGCTGCTGGACGGCGTGCGCACCCTGGTGCTGGAGCCGCAGCCGTACGAGCGCAGCTGGTCGGCCGGACGGTTCATCCAGGAGGTCCCGGGCGACCTGCGGCTGGAGCGGGTGCTCGACCCGGCGGAGGCGGCGCGGTGGCTCGCCCGTACCGTCCCCGGGCACTCCACCGCGGAGGCCTTCCGGTAGCGGCGCCGTCCGTGTCCGGAGCGTCCGGAGCCCTCCGGAGGATCGGCGGCCCGGTCGGGTTATGGTCGGAATCCGACACAGCCCCGAGGAGTGGAGTCGACGATGGCGAAGGTCCCGAACGTGCTCGCGGCCGCCGCGCCCGCCGCGCTGACCGCGGCGAGCGGTCTGGTCGGCGGTTACGGCGTCGCCCGCTGGACCGGCCGGCGCGAGCTGGGCGGCGCGGTACTGGCGGCGGCCGGCGCCGGGGCGGCCGCGCAGTGGCGCCGCAGCTCCGGCCCGGGCACCGCGGCCGCGCTGACCGGCCTGTACGTGGCGGCCTTCGGCGGCTCGCACCCGCTGGCCAAGCGGATCGGCGCCTGGCCGGCCGTCTTCGCCGTCACCGGCGTGGTCGCGGCGGCCTCCACGGCCGCGACGGCGCTGTCCGTCCGCAACCGCAAGACCCGCTAGCCCCGGCTGGGCCCGGCGAGGTCCGGCGAGGTCCGGCGAGGTCCGGCCAGGCCCGGCCAGGCCCGGCTAGGTCCGGCTAGGTCCGGCTCGCCGCACCGAACCGGGCCTCGAAGGCGGCCCGGTTCACCGAGACCGGCGAGCGGTCCCAGACCGCGAACACCACCCGGTCGAAGGCCGCCCCGTACCGGGCCAGCGCGCCCTCGAAGGCCTCGGCCACCTGGGCCGGGTCGTTGCGGAACACCCCGCAGCCCCAGGCCCCGAGCACCAGCGTGCGCACCTCGTGCCGGGCCGCCGCCGCGAGCACCCGCACGGCCCGCTCGGCGAGCACGCCCCGCACGTCCGTACCGGCCGAACGCCGTTCCAGCTGACCGGCGTTGGGCGCGGGCGAGGTCAGGAAGGTGACCGGGAACGGCTGCGCCAGCAGCTCGCCGCGCCCGTCCCGGATCACCGGCACGTCGGGCGAGACGATCACCCGGTGGCTGTACCGGAGGTCGGTCGACGCCCGGTGCGCCTCGTAGTAGTCCGGCGCTTCCAGCAGGCAGCTGTACAGCAGCGCGCTGCGGCACAGGTCCTCCTCCTGGGCGCGGGCACCGCGCAGGTAGCCGCCGCCGGGGTTGCGGGCGGAGGCGAAGTTCAGCACCCCGACCGGCCCGGCCCCGGCCTCCACCAGTCGCCCGGCGGCCTGGACGCTCCCCTCGGCAGTCACCTCGACGCTCCCGCGCGGCCCCGGCCCGGGCTCGCCCGCCGCCACCAGCGCGTCCAGCGCCTCCGGCGCGTACGAGACCGTGCCGGCCTGGGCCGCCGTCAGCTGCTCGCCCACCTGCACGAGTTCACCCCCCGCCGTCCGGTAGTTCCCCCGCCCGGCGATCTCCTCGTTCACCCGCGCCACGTCATGCAGTCTGCTGCTCATGTCCCGGACGCTACGGGACTACCACCACCGCGCGCCACAGGTTATTCTCACTTCCAGAACAACACCTCGGGGGGAGTCCCAGGACGAGGTGTTGGGGGGTATCGGGGGATATCGGGGGAACGCGAAGGGCCCGCTCCGGGGGACGGAGCGGGCCCTTCTCACACGTTCAGCCGGTCCGGCGGTCGATCACCGCCGGTGCGGCGTCAGTTCTTCCAGCGCGGCTTGCGGTCGTCGCGGTTGAAGCCGCCACGGTCGGCACCGCGGTCACGGTTGAAGCCACCACGGTCGGCCTGCGGACGGCCGCCGGAGCGGTGGTCGTCGCGGCGCGAGAACGGACGGCTGCTGCCACCGCGCTCGTCGCGGTCACGGCCGAAGGCCGGACGGTCGCCGAAGGAGCGGGCCGGGCGGTCACCGAAGGAGCGGCCGCCGCGGTCGTCGCGGTCACGGTTGAAGCCACCACGGTCGCCGGCACGGTCGCCACCGCGGTCACGGTCGAAACCACCGGAGCGACGGTCGTCACGGTCACGGCCACCGAAGCCACCGCGGTCACGGTTGAAGCCACCACGGTCGCCACCGCGGTCACGGTCGAAACCGCCCGAGCGACGGTCGTCACGGTCACGGCCACCGAAGCCACCGCGGTCACGGTTGAAGCCACCACGGTCGCCGGCACGGTCGCCACCGCGGTCACGGTCGAAACCGCCCGAGCGACGGTCGTCACGGTCACGGCCACCGAAGCCACCGGAGCGGCGGTCGTCACGGTCACGGCCACCGAAGCCACCGGAGCGGCGGTCGTCACGGTCACGGTCGCCACCGCGGTCGCGGTCACGGGCGAAGGCCGGACGCTCGGTGCGCGCCTCGCGGTACGACGGGGTGCGCTCCTCGGCCTGCGGGGCGGCGGGCGCCTCGACGGCGGCCGGAGCGGCCTCGGCGGACTCGCCGGTCACCTCGGCGGCCGGCTCCTCGTCCACGATGCCCAGGTCGGCGCGCTCGCGGGCGGCGCGGGCGGCCAGGCGGTCGGCCTCCTCGCGCAGCTCGGTGGCGCGGCGCTGCGCGCGCTCCAGCTGGCGGGTCATGTCGGCGATCTCGCGCTCGGCGGCACCGGCGATGTTGGCGGCGCTCTCCGCCTGGACCTCGGTCAGCGAGCGGGCGCCGGTGATCTTGGCGACCTCCGCGTCGAAGGCGTGGTCCAGGATGTGGCGGCTGGCGTCGACGCCCGCGTCCTCCATCAGACGGAAGACGCCGCGGCGCTGGTGCGGCAGCACCAGGGTGACGACGGCGCCGGAGCGGCCGGCGCGCGCGGTGCGGCCGGAGCGGTGCAGGTAGTCCTTGTGGTCGCCGGCCGGGTCCACGTTGAGGACCAGGTCGATGCCGTCGACGTGGATGCCGCGGGCGGCGACGTCGGTGGCGACGACGACGTTGACGTAGCCGTCCTTGAAGTCGCCGAGGACGCGGGTACGGGCACCCTGGGTCATGCCGCCGTGCAGCGCGTCGGCCTTCACACCGGCCTCGAGCAGCTGCTCGGCGACGCGGTCGGCGCCCATCTGGGTGCGGACGAAGATGATCGTGCGGCCCTTGCGGGCGGCGATCGCGTTGGTGATCGGCGCCTTGTCCTTGGGCTTCACCACGAGGATGTGGTGGGTCATGGTGGTGACGGCGCCGGCCGACGGGTCGACCTCGTGGGTGACCGGGTTCTTCAGGTAGCGCTTCACCAGGGTGTCGATCTCGTTCTCCAGGGTGGCGGAGAACAGCAGGCGCTGGCCGCCGGCCGGCACCTGGTCGAGGATCTCGGTGACCTCGGGCAGGAAGCCCATGTCGGCCATCTGGTCGGCCTCGTCGAGCACGACGGTCTGGACGTCGTCCAGCTTGGCCGAGCCACGGTTCAGCAGGTCGCGCAGGCGGCCCGGGGTGGCGACCAGGATGTCGACGCCGCGCTCCAGCGCGTAGATCTGGTTCGACATCGAGGTGCCGCCGCAGACGACCTTGAGGCGCAGGCCGAGCACCGAGCCGAAGGGCTCCAGGGCGTCGGCGACCTGCATGGCCAGCTCGCGGGTCGGGACCAGGATCAGGCCGCGCGGCTGCTTGGCGCGGGTGCGCTCGCCGTCGGCGAGGCGGGTCAGCAGCGGCAGGCCGAAGCTGAGCGTCTTGCCGGAGCCGGTGCGACCGCGGCCCAGCACGTCCTTGCCGGCCAGGGCGTCCGGGATGGTCGCGGCCTGGATCGGGAACGGGGTGGTGACGCCGCGCTTGGCGAGGGCGCGCACGACGTCGTCGTGCAGGCCCAGGTCGCCGAAGGTGATGGTCGGCTCGGCGGCCGCCTCCTCGGTGGCCTCCACGGCCTCGGCGATCACCTCGTCGGCGGCGGTGTCGAGGGTGTCGGTGGTGTCGGTGACATCGGCGGCGGCCTCGTTCGCGGGCATGGCGAAGCGGGCGTCGTCAACGAGAGACATGCAAAACCTTCCGGAAGTGGCACGCGCCAAAGTCCGGGGTTCTGTTTCACAACCGCCTCTATGCGGTCAGCCACGGATCGCCGGAACGCGCCAAGGGCGCCAGATGGGAATAGGGCGCCAATCAAATGAATCAAACGAACGATCTACCACCATAGAGGAACCTGGGGATCGGAGGCAAATGCCCTGGACAGGGACCTAATGCCCGCCGGAGCGCGGGCTCGGCGCCGAGGAACCGGAGCTGCCCGACGAGGGCTCCGGAAGCGGCGGGACGGTCACGGGCGGTGAACTGTGCTCGGGCTCCGGGGTGTTCGACGGGCGGCTGCTCGGCGTGGCCGACGGCGAGCCCGCCGGACCGCCCGAGCGGCCCTCGCCGGTGCCGCCCGCCCCGCCCGTACCGCCGGAGCCCGCCGTATCGCCGGAGCCGGTCGGCCCGCCGCCGCCCGGGTGCGGCGCCGGACTGGTGTTCACGCCGCCCGCCGAACCGCCGCCCGCCGCGCCGTCGGGAGGCTCCGGGACCGGGACCACCCCGGCCACCGTCCCGGTCGCACCGGGCAGCACCTCGCCCGGCGCCGAGGTCGTGGCCCCGCCCGGACCGCTCTCGGCCTGCAGGCCCCCGGGCCGCTCCGGGTGCCCCGACGCGCCGCCCGGATGCCCGGCCCCCGACGAGGCGGAGGGCCCGCCCGTCACGCCCGGCCGGCCCGCCGGACCGGCCTGCCCGACCGGCGCCACCCCGCCGTGCCTCTCCTCCGCCGCCGGACCGACCGACATGCAGCCCGTCAGCCCCAGCCCGGCCACCGTCAGCACCGCCGCCGCCCGTACGGCGCGCGAGCGCAGGACCGCCGCGTTCCGCGCCCGTCCCGCCCGTCCCGCCTGCACTGCCCGAACCGCCCGTACTGCCCGAACCGCTCGTACCGACCGCACCGAAGCCACCGAGGTCCCTCTCTACCGCCCCACCCGGGCCGCCCACTCGCGCGCGGCCGCTTTCGGTGCCCAACGCGCGCCCGGCCCGGCGGGACACGGGCGGGGCGGCAGTTGGCCCCGCCCTCCCGCCGGGGCGCCGCCCCCGGCCCGGGCCCCGGCCGAGGCCCCCGCCGTCACCCCGGCCCGTGCCTCAGCCCCAGAGCGCCGAGGCCAGCTCCGCCCCGGCGTAGACCGCCGCCAGCCCGGCCGCCACGCTGCCGGCCACGTTCGCCAGCGCGTACCGCCCGGCGCCCGTCCCGGCCAGCCGCAGCGTCTCGTACGAGAAGGTCGAGTACGTGGTCAGCGCGCCGCAGAGCCCCGTCCCCAGCAGCAGTTGGACCCGCGAGGACGCCGCACCCGCCGCCACCGCGCCGGTCACCGTCCCGAGGATCAGGCAGCCGACCACGTTCACCGTGAACGTGCCCCACGGGAAGACCGAGTCGTGACGGGACTGCACCGCCCGGTCCGTCAGGTACCGCAGCGGAGCGCCGACCACCGCGCCCGCCACCACCAGCAGCCAGTTCACTCCGCCGACGCTCCCCGGCCCGGCTCCCGGCCCGCGCCACCGCCGGGTCCACCGCCCGTACCGCCGCCCGGCCCCCGCCCGGTGTAGGTCACCACCTCGCACCGGTCCAGCAGCACCAGGCCCTCCGCCACCAGCCCCTCCAACTGCGGCAGGAACGCCCGCACCCGCTCCTCCTCGTCCACGATCACCACGGCCACCGGCAGGTCCTCGCTCAGCGACAGCAGCCGCGTGGTGTGCACCAGCGACGACGCCCCGAACCCCTCGATCCCCCGGAACACGCTCGCCCCGGCCAGCCCGGCGGCCCGCGCCCGGTGCACGATCTCGCTGTACAGCGGGTGGTGGTGCCACCGGTCGCTCTCGCCGACCAGCACCGTCAGCCGCAGCGCCGGCCCGCCCAGCCGGGTCACCGCACACCCCCGCCGGTCGCCGGGCCGCCCCCGGCCGCCCCGCGGCGGACCGCACGGTGGATCAGACGCCTGGTCAGCCCCGCCGCCGCCCACACCGCGACCAGCGCGCCCAGCAGCGTCAGCCCCAGGTACGCCAGCCCCGGCCCGAGCCGGCCCGCCTCCAGCAGCCGCCGGACGTCCACCGCGTAGGTCGAGAAGGTGGTGAACCCGCCCAGCACGCCGGTGCCGAAGAACGGCCGCACCAGCGGGTGCGCCTGACGCCCCTCGGTGATCACCACCAGGAACACCCCGATCACCGCGCAGCCGACCACGTTGACCAGCAGCGTCGTCCACGGGAAGGCCGTCGGCCCGGTCTCCCAGCCGAGCCCGGCCGCGTACCGGGCCACCGCCCCGACCGCCCCGCCGACCGCGACCACCGCCACGGCCGGCCCCTGCCCGCGCAGCACCGGCGGCCGGTTCCGCACCCGCGCCGCGACCGGCGGCGTCCCGGGCGGACCGCCCACCGTGTCGCCCGGGGCGCCCTCCGAGGTCGTCATAGCCCCATCAAACACCGGCCTCCGCCACCTGGCACACCGTCATCCGAGACCCGACAATGATCCGGTGGAGATGACCCGGGAAGAGTTCGAGACGCTGGTCAGCGACGCGCTCGACCAGATTCCCCCGCAGCTCGCGGCCATGATGGACAACGTCGCGATCTTCGTCGAGGACGAACCCGAACCGAGCGACCCCGAGCTCCTCGGCCTCTACGAGGGCACCCCGCTCACCGAACGCGGCGAGTGGTACGCGGGCGTCCTGCCCGACCGCATC
>NZ_JBEORY010000048.1:0-68705 GCF_040302665.1 Kitasatospora sp. NPDC097691
GCGGATGCATCACCAGCGTCGCGAGCAGGGCCGTCTTGCCGGACCAGGCCTCGCCTCGCCACCACATGAACCGGCGGTCGCTGGCGCAGAAGCGGTGCAGCAGGGCGAGCTCGTCATCCCGACCGATCAGCTCGGCGGGTGCGAGGCCGCGCACCATTCCGCGCAGGTAGTCCGAGCTGGAACGCCACCAGCCCGCCTCGGGGACGGCGCGTTCACGCGGTAGGGCGAAATGGGTCTGGGAGGTGACGAGCTTAGACTCCCGGGCCTGTTCCCACCGTGTCTTCCACAGTTCCTTCTTACCTGCCCACCGGTCATCCGGTCTGGCGCTGGCCTCTCGCGCGAGGGCCTCTCGCGTGCGGGGCGCTCCGGCGCGGGCAGGTCCGGTACGGGTGCCGGGCCGAGATTGCTCGGACCACACCAGAAGCACCCTGACCAGGGACCACAGGGTTTCAAAGTCCTTGGCTGGTGTGCCATTCGTGAACCACTCACTGACGGTGGTGGATGAGAGGTCCTGACCGAGCGCTTCTGCGGCCAACTGGATGGCCTCCGTGCGGTGCCGGCCCTTGAGAGCGCTGATCTCCAACTCGTTCAGCGCGGAGCTCAGGATCCCCCGTGCGGTGCTGAGGTCCGTCTTCTTGTTGCTCACCGCACGCCCTCCCCGATCCGTCGGATCCGACGGATCCGTCCGGCGGCCGACTCAACACCGCTGTGACATGGGCTTTCAAAACTGCTGTCCGTCCGATCCGACAAACCTTCAACGCTGCAGGACAGTCGGCTGAGATGTCCCTCGCGCGGCCCGCCCGGTGGTCGCACGAAGAGAGGGAACGCCGTGAACATCGCCGCCTGGGCCACCCTGGTGCCCATCGCCGTCGCGCTCGTCGCCGCCGCTGCGGCCGTACTGATCGTCATCGTCGCGGTGAACGGCACCGCCTCGCGTGATCGCGCCACGGTGCTGAAGGCTGTCGCCGAGGTGATCCGTGCCGTACGCGGTAGCCGCAGGTGACGGCACGCCAGCCCAGCTACCGCGTAACGAGAAGTGCTCGACCGGCTCATCCGTCCCCACTGACAGTCGCCCCCATCGACATGCATAGTGCCGGACAATGTGGGCCAACGTCACTGAAAACAGCAAACGATCACCGGCCTCTGCGACTCGTGACACGTTCGTCGACGACACCCGCGCGTCGGCGCCTCCTCGGGTGTCGACGGGCTGCTGTGGTGGGCCGACTCCGGCCAGTGGCCCGTCGGCACCCGCAACGAGAACGGCGACCACCAGGCGGTTCGACGGTTCCACCACCGACTTCCCAGACAGCTACGCGGATCGAGCTCTGGCTTACGGCCATGATCTCAATCAGAGCCACCGTCAGAGCCGATGCAGGCAGCACGAGTTTCAGATGAGTCAGCACCACCGTCTCCCGCACGGTGCGGGAAGGCGGCCTTGCTGGAGGCTTCGTCACCGGACGGCAGCGCCCGGTTCCTCGTACGCGGCCAGGATGGCTCTGACCCTGAGCGCAACCTGGAGCTGGTCGCGCACGGCGTCGAGGACGCCACGCCACTGATGGCGGCCGTCAGCTATGCCCAGCCGGCCGGTTCGGAGCGGATGCTGCTTGTGCCTGTGCTGCAAGGGTGTTTCGGCCCTGCAGCCTCGTACGTACGGTTGCCGTGCTTCGCCGAAGAGGGTTGGACGGCGGCCGAGCCTGTTTCGGTGGGCCTGGACAGCGTGCGGGATGCGGCCACGGTCCGGCATTCGGTCCGCGCCTCGCTCAACGAGACGACCCGCGATGCCTGGCGCGAGGTACGGGCACTGATCTCGGATGTGGGCCTGTGTCACGTCATCGACGAGGAGCCGCGGTGACCGGGGTCGTGGGACCGGAACAGCGCGAGAATTCGCGTAATGAAGCCACCGAAGAGAAGGTCGCGACGGGCCGAACAGGCGGGCCGAACGGGCGGGCCGACGGTGGCCGGTTGGGTCGGGTCGGCCCGACGGCTCGCACGGCGGTCGATGAGGTGCTGGAGCGATCATCCGGCCCGCAGGCTGCGGTTCGGGAGCTGCTGGGCGAGTCCGCGCTGTTGAAGGCCACGCGCTGTCCGTGTCGGTGATCGCGTGCGCGTCGTGCTCGGCGATGCGCTCAGGGCTGTCATGGTCAGCCGATCACTCGGGGTCAAGTGATCTCTCTGCTACCCCGATCGAGAGAAGAGTACGAACCAGGTCTGACCGACCGTGGTTCCAGGGCAGACCCGGATCCACCCGGAGTAGCGAGAGCCCGAACTCGCCCTGCAGGGGCGCCTTTCGAGTCAGGCTGGACTCGGAGACCTTTCCGGGGAACGCCTTCCATCGCCCCGACGGCGGCGCCCACGGCGAGTCGTCCGCCGCACGCCGACCACGGTGCGCCCGACCAGGCCGAACCCGGCGATCCACCGTCAACGACTGTCCCGCAGTGCCGCAGGCGTCCTCATGACGTCGTCGGCAAGGCGGTGGTAGCGCGCCGCGACGGCGTGCCAGCTCACGTCTGGGGACCCAGCGGGTCGTACCGGCACCGGGGTGACGGGCTGATCGTGGAGCAGGGCGCTGATGGCGTCGGCCGTGGCCTGTGGGTCGCGGTGGGGGACGACGATGCCGCGGCCGCGGGCCAGCAGCTCCACGGCGTGCGGGAAGCGGGTGGCCACGACCGGGACCCCGGCGGCCAGCGCCTCCACGAGGACGCCGGAGGTGGCCTGGTCAGGCTCGTCGTAGGGCAGCACGACACACGAGGCGTGCTTGATTCGCAGGTGCAGGTCTTCCGGCGGGAGGAAGCGGTCGTCGAAGTCGACGCGGTCGGCGACACCCAGCCTGTCCGCGTGTTCGGCGAGCCGGTGGCGGTAGGTCTCGCCCTCCTGCTCGACGACACGGGGATGGGTGCGTCCGGCGACGACGTACCGGGCGCCTGCGGCGCTGCCGCGGAGCAGGGGGAGGGCGGCGATGGCCCACTCGATGCCCTTGCCGGGCCGCAGCAGTCCCCAGGTGAGCAGAGTGGGGGTCGTGTCTGCGGTCCGGCCGGTCGTCGACTCGCGGACGTCGCACATCCCGATCAGGCCCGGAGCGACTCCGTGCGGGATCACCCGGATGTGCTCGCGGGGGACGCCGTACTGCGCGGACAGCCGGTGTCGGGCGTCCTGGCTCATGACCACCACGGCGGCGGCCTTGCCGCAGACGCGGCTGAGGACGGCGCGCTGATGGTCAGTGGGGTCGTCACACACGGTGTGCACGACCACGATGGCCGGCACGGTCAGCAGGTCGACGACCCGGAGCGCGTCGACACCGTTCACGCCTCCGTAGATGCCGAACTCGTGCTGGACGAGGGCGACATCCTCCTGATTCAGGACGCACCCCGGACGGCACTGCGACCACGATGCGCCGCTGGGTCCTCCAGGAGCACGTCTGGACGAAGCTGCTGGACGAAGCCGGGTTCACGGCGATCAGCATCGACCGACTTCCCCCAGTGGCCTCGGGGCCGCGCTCGGCCGACACCCTGCTGCTCCAGGCCTACCGGCCGCAGTGACCGAACTCGCGGGCTACCTGTGCCTACCGGTGGACGTTCCAGTGGAGGCGCGCAGCTCGGCAAGGACGGAATCCAGACGCGGGGGACAAGCTCGGCGGCCAGAGCCGCCTGCTGGTCGGCGTCGGCGCGGTCGCCCTGCTGCCGTCACCCGATCAGGTGGTCGTCTCCTGGAGGTGCTCCACCCGCCACCAGGCATCGACCGGCGGCTCCCGCCGGACGCCCGCGCCACGCCCAGCCCCCCGGGAAGACCGCGTGACCGAACGGAGCACCACAGGCGGTGACGGCCATGGCTGCTCCTGGCGGGTCGGGACCATCCCCGCGCGGGCGGGGAGCAGTGGTGCATGTTGCTGGCCGTGTACCGCGTGCCGGGACATCTCCAGCAAGAACACCTGAGTGAAGCGGTCGGCGATATCTTGCTGGTTGTCCGCACCGCCACAGACATACAGAGTCGCCGGCGCGGCGGCCCGAATCAGTTCGTCCAAGCGGGCTGGATCCCATGCCCAGCTGTGCTGGGCAAGCCAGGCCAGGTCTGGCGCCGTCGGCTGTTTCGCCACCACGGCGCCGCTCGGGTCAACGAACCGGGCAAGCAACGGGTCAGCGTCGGCGTCGATGGATACCAGGCCTCGACGGGCCAACACGGCTGCAACCGTAGACTTTCCGGCGCCAGAACAGCCTGCGATCTGGACAGCATTCACAAGTGCCTATCGTCGACCAGCTTCAGGGCGGGGGCAAGCGAGTTCCACACCATCAGGTGGTGTCCGGTTTGGCCTTTCGGTTGAGACGAGCAGGTTTGTTGCGGGCTCGCTGGAGGGCTGCGGTCGTGGCAGGGTGAACAGCCCCTGCTCGGTCTCGGCCTGGATTCCCCGCTCGGCGAGCCGTTTGAGCTTCAGGCGGACATCGTTGATGTTGCTGGACGCGATATCCAAGTCCATCGCCTCGCACACCGCCCGCGCCCGCAGCGGGACGTCGGCCGCAGCGAATACCGCCATGATCTGCAGGCAGGTAACCCTCCTGTCCGTTCTCGGGCAGGTGGACGACGCCGTTGTGGACGACGACGCTCGCGGCCAGCAGGTGTGAGAAGGGCCGGTCCGGGTTCACCACGAGCCGGTCGCGCGCGATGCTCGCAGCGACCTCGGCCGCCCGTCGGATCGAGGCCGGGCGCGAGTGCAGGGACATCGTGACCCGGCCGGCCTCGTCTCCCATGTCCTCGGCCGGGCCGGATTCGACGCCGACCCGGTGCAGGGCGGGACGGCCGCGTGGTCTCAGCGGCGTCCCAGGAGCCTCGCGAGGAAGCCGCCGCCCTTGCCCGTGTTCTTGTCGCAGGCGCAGCGGTCGGACTTGCCGACTCCGGCCAGCACCTGGTCGACGTGCAAGCCGCACCCCGTGTAGGTGGCCTTGCCGCAGGTGCGGCAGGCGATACGTCGACACATCAGATGACTCCTTGCGTGGTGGCCCTCGGGGACCGGTCGTGTCTTCGACGATACTCGATACCCCACCGGGTATCGCGGCGGAGGTGCGGCTGCCGGCTGTGCATGGTGTGCGGGTCTGGTCGGCATCGGTGCGACAGCCGGCGCGACAGCCCGCCCCGGGAGCGGCGCATCGACCCGCATGCCCGGGGGCGTCCTGTCGCAGCCGAACGGCCCGGATCGGCCGGCTGCCGGGTCACGAGTCCGTGTCGTCGGGGTGTGCCCGCAAGCACTCCTCGGCAATGGAGAAGTGGCGGAGAGCCTCGAACTCCTCGGGCAGGTCGATGCGGCCTTCGACGAGACGTCCGGGGCGTTCGGCCATGAGGCTGCGTGCGTGGGCGAGGTAGCCCGCCAGTGCCTCTTCGCCGTGGCGGACCGGCATCGGCGTGTCGGTGCGGTGCGAGCCGGGGCCGATCGCACTGTCGATGCGGAAGTCCGCCAGGCGCACCGGGGGTTCCGCCGGGGCGAGCCGGTGGCGCCAGAGACCGGCGCCGGGGGTGAACCGGTAGTCGGGGAGCAGGCGGTGGCCGTCCGTGGCGATGATGTCGACTGCCTCGACGATGAAGTCCCGGACGGTGTCGGACATGAAGTACGGAAAGCTGACGCGCGTCCACCCGGGTTTGATGCCCTCGTGGCGGTGCCTGACGATCTGGTCGCGCAGCGCCCCCGAGTGATCTTCACCGATCTCCAGCAGGCGGTGCCCGTACGGGCCGGCGCACGAGCAGCCCCCGCGGGCCTGGATGCCGAACAGGTCGTTGAGCAGCGCGACGACGAAGTTGTGGTGCAGATATCGGTCCTCGTGCCGGACCAGGAAGGAGACGAGAGGCAGGCGTGGCACCTGGGTGGTGCCGAGGATGACGATGTTCGGGTTGCTCTGCCAGCGGGCGAGGACCGCCTGCCAGGCTCGCTCCTCCCTGGTGTGGATCAGCTCGGTGCCGACCGCCTCCTTGACCCCGAAGGCGAGGCCGGCGCGGATCGACTCGACGATGGCGGGGGTGCCGCCCTCCTCCCGGGCGACCACGTCCTCCAGGTAGTACTGGTGCTGCGGGTCCACGAAGGCCACGGTGCCGCCGCCCGGCATCGTGGGTACGCGATTGCGGACGAGGTCCCGTCGAACGATCAGCACTCCCGGGGACTGCGGGCCCCCGACGAACTTGTGGGGTGACAGGAAGACGGCGTCCTTGTGATCGCCACGGCCCGGTGCCGACTCGGCGACACGGATGGGGAGGTACGGTCCGGCCGTGGCGAAGTCCCAGAAGGACAGCGCTCCGTGAGCGTGCAGCAGGGCGGCGATCCGGTCGGTGTCGGTGAGGATGCCGGTCACGTTGGAGGCGGCCGAGAAGCTGCCGATCCGCAGTGGCCGGTCCGAGTACCGGACGAGTTGGGTGCGCAGGTCGTCCTCGTCGATCCGGCCGCTCGAGTCCATCCGGATGACCACGACATCGGCGATCGATTCCCGCCAGGGCAGCTCGTTCGAGTGGTGCTCGTAGGGACCGACGAAGACGACCGGCCGCTCGTGTGCGGCAAGGCCGTGTTCCGGTCCGTGCCGCTCGGCCGGCCCCACCGGGCTCTGCAGTTCCAGGATGCCGACGAGTTTGTTCACGGCAGCGGTGGTTCCCGCCCCGCAGAAGAGCACGACGTGGTCGTCGGTGCCCCCGACCGCGCGGTGGATCAGACTGCGGGCGTCCTCACGAAGGCGGGAGGTCTGCAGGCCCGTGGCGGAGCTCTCGGTGTGGGTGTTGGCGTAACGGGGGAGGACCGCCGCGCGGAGCCAGTCCTCGACGAAGTCCAGCGAACGCCCGGAGGCCGTGTAGTCGGCGTAGGTGATGCGCCGGGGCCCGTACGGGCCCTGGAGGACATCGCCGTCACCGATGAGGCCGCGCCGGATCCGCGTCAGAAGTGCGGTGGCGGGGTCCGGTGGCGCCTGCGCACCCGACCGGCCGGGCGTCGCACGTCCGGTCGCCTGCGTCCCGCCGGAGGTGTCCGGCCCCGCGGCCGGGGTGCTTCGGCGGGACCGGCGGATCAGCCCGAACGGTCTCCGGAGGCTTGTGATGACGGAGTTCGATTCCACGGACAGCTTTACGACCGCGTTCGGCCGACGGTTCAACGTGACAGTGATCACATGCGGTCGCGCGCGGGGATTCGTCCGTCCGTCCGTCAGACGTCCTGACGGACACCGCCTTGTCGGGTGGCCTCGGCGGCGATCTCGACCCTCGACCGGAAGGAGAGTTTGGCGAGTATGTGGGAGACGTGGGTCTGGACCGTCCGCGTGGAGATCATCAGCTCGGCGGCGATCTCCGGGTTGGACCGGCTCTCGGCGATCCCCTGGGCGACGCGCAGCTCCGTCGGCGTGAGGCTGTGCCAGCCGGTGGCGGCTCGCAGTCGAGGGCCGCGTGCTCCGATGCGGACCCCGGCCGCTCGCAGCCGAGCCCGCGCGCGCCGGAGCCCCCAGGCGGCGCCGAGTCCGGTGTAGGCCGTCGCTGCCTCGTCCAGCCTGCGCCTGGCGTCCTCCGGACGACCCTGTCGGGCCAGCAGCTCGGCCGCGTCCTCCAGGGCGTTCGCCCGTTGCAGCGGACGGGACGCTGCCGCGTAGTAGTCGGCGGCCGTCAGCAGCGGCGCCGGGTCGGCTTCGAGGAGTCCGGCGGTGTGCAGGGCGACGTGCTTCCGGTAGGCGGTACCGGAGGCCCAGGCCGGTGCGGTGCCGGTGCCTGCGAGGGCGACGGCGGTTGCGGCGGTCGTTCGGTCACCGGCCGCCAGCGCCAGCCGGACGACGACCGGCAGCCATTCGAGCGGGTCCTCCGGTCCGATGGCGGTCCGCTGGTCGAGGAGGGGCAGCAAGGCCGCCAGGGCCTGGTCCGGTCGTCCGGCGCGTTCGGCTGCGATCGAACGTGCCATCGCCAGCCACTGGGCGGACCCGTGGCCGGCGGGGTTTCGCAGCGGGTGGTTCTGCAGGAGCCGCAGCCGTGCCTGGCACGCGGACGTGTCGTCCCGGAGGCCGGCCACCAGCGCGGCCAGACCGTGTACCTGGACGTCCGGGTGCCGGAACTCCTCGCCGCCGAGGTGGTCGATCTCGGCGAGTGCCTCGTCCCACTGTCCGGTGCGGAAACGGTGAGCCGCGATCGCGACCGCGGCGCCGTGACCGTACGCCCGGGTGCACTCGCCGGGACGGCGGATCTCGGCGATCTCCTTCTCGGCTTCGGAGATCCGGTCCTGCAGGCCCGTGATGACGAGCCGTTGGGTCCGAAGCAGCCGCTCGATCCGTGGGTGCGTGTCACCCGCGCAGAGGGCCAGGCCACGCTTGCTCAGTTCCAGGGCACGGTCGAGGCCGCCGTCCCGGACCCGGGCCATCACCACCTGCATCCAGGAGGCGTACGCGACGGCGAACGTCTCGCCCGAGCGCTCCCCGCCGGCCACCGCGTCGGCTGCCGCCTCGGCGGCCTCGTCGGGTCGGTCCGACCAGAACAGGTAGAAGGAGTTCTCGGCGTGCAGGCGCGCCCTGGACTGCTCGCTGATGCCGTCGATCGTGGTGGCGGCCGTCACCAGTTCCGCGGCCTCGCGAGCCCCGTCGTCGGTCGACGATCGGGCGTAGAGCGTCGCGCCGAGCAGCCAGGAGGCCTCGGCCGCGACATCGGGTCCGCACGAGGACGAGGCCAGCAGCCGACGGGCGATCAACTCGGCTTCGTCGGGCCGGCCCAGCGCGTTGAGCGCCTCGACCATCCGCAGGTGCAGGGTGGCCCGGTCCGTCTCCTGGCCGTCCCCGGCGATGGCATGCGTCAGAATCTCCACCGCGCCGGCCGGGGAGCAGGCGACCAGTTCGCGGGCGTGCCGTGCGACCCACCCGCGCGTCCAGGCGTCCGCGGCCACGGAGGTCGCCCGGATCAGATGGCCTGCCACCTGATCGAGTGGTGCACCGGCCCGATCGAGCGTCTCCGCCGCCTGCCGGTGCAGAGCCCCGCGCATGGCCTTCGGGATGCTTTCCACGAGGGCCTGCCAGACGACGTGGTGACGGAATCCGAGCCGTTCTCCTGCCGGGTCCAGCACCGAGGCGGCGAGTGCTTCCTCCAGCAGCGGAACCAGGGCGACGAGCGGGCGGCCTGACACCGCGGCGAGATCGGCGGGCCGGAACTCGGTGCCCAGCACGGCAGCGAGCCGAAGGGCCGCGCGGAGCTCGGTGGACAGGCGCCGGATACGGTCGGTGACCGCTGCACCCAGCGAGAGGTCGTGGTCGTCGAGTGTGGCCTCGAACCCGTGCGGCCCCCTCGTCACTCGGCCCTGCCGGCGAAGGAGAGCCACCAGCTCGGTGAGGTGCAGCGGGTTGCCGCCGGCCTTGCCGAGTGCCCCCAGCAGGGAAGGCCCGACCGGGCCGCTCAGCTGACGGGCCGCGAGGGCTTCCACCTCGTCCGAGGCCAGCGGCTCCAGATCCACGATGAGGCCGTCGGCGCGCTGCAACGCGCTCACCGCGAGGGCCGCGCCTTCCCCGATGCCGGGCGTCAGGGACGCCGCCACGGTCAGCGGGAGCTGCTCGGCGTGGCGTGCCAGGCGCATCCAGAGCGCCGTCGAGGCTTCGTCCGCCCAGTGGAGGTCATCCAGCACGACGAGGACCGGGCTCGTCGCGCACTGCCGTTCCACCACCTGGAACAGGTGCTCCGCCGTGGCCGACACCGGATCCGTCGTTCCCGCGGCGGCGCGCCGTGTCGATGCCGTCACTGCCGCTCGGTACTCCGCCCGCAGTTGCCCGGAGTACGGCCGGCCCCGTTCCAGGACATCCAGGAACGTCCCCAGCGGGAAGTGCCGTTCCGACTCGTTCGCCGTACCCCGGAGCACCGCGAAGCCCGACGCCTGGGCGTGTTCGGTCCAGGCGTTCAGCAGGGTGGACTTCCCGATCCCGGCTTCACCCCGAAGCAGGACGGCACGTCCCCGGCCGGCTGCGGCTGTGGACAGGACATCGTTGAGCTGCGACGACTCGGTCATCCGACCGATCAGCGCCGCTGCTGCCCGGCTGGATCTCATTCTCGGAATTATCGCATCAGCGAGTAATACCGCGGTTTCGGCCGGTTCCGGGCGTTCGCGCCCGGAGAAGCCGCACCCGTGGCGGCCTGGGAGACTTGTCCGGGCGCCGGGGCGGCCCGGCGAGCGCGAGCCCGAGGCGCTGAGCAGCTGTGATGGTCGGGCGACGGAGAAAGTGGATCTTGATGGCAGTGTCGGTGCAGGGCCGTGAAAGCGAGCTGGCGCGCTTGGAGCTGATGGTTCGGCACCTGGCCTCGGGCAAGGGTCAGGCGATGATCCTCCGTGGTGAGCCGGGAATCGGGAAGTCGGCCCTGCTCGACCACGTCGACGCCCTGTGCCGGTCCGCCGGGATCACGGTGCTTCGGGGTGAGGCCGGTGAGATCGACCGGTCGCTGCCGTTCGCGGTGCTGAGCGAGTGCCTCGGTGCCGGAACCGCGGCACACCCGGGAGCCGCCGGGCACCCGGGAGTCACCCGGATCCGCACGCTGCTCCGTGGCGACGAGCGGGCCGGCGCGTCGGCGGGGGCCGTCGGCCAGGAGTTCCTGGTCGCCGAGGCCATCCTCTCGACGCTGGACGACTGGTGTTCGGCCGAACCGCTGGCATTGCTGGTGGACGACCTGCACTGGGCGGACCCGGCCAGCCTGGCGGTCATCCGGCGCCTGGTGCGCGCGTTGGACCAGCTGCCCCTTCTCGTCGTGGCCACGTGCCGCACCACGCCGGACGCCGCCGTCACCGGGTTGCTGCGCGACCTGGAGGAGTCCGGCCTTGCGACAACCGATCTCGGTCCGCTCGCCGATGCCGGGGTCTCCGCGCTCGTCGCGGACCTCGTCGGTGGCTTTCCGGGTGACCGGCTGCGGTCGCTGGTCGCGGGCGCAGCGGGCAATCCGCTCTACGTGGTGGAGCTGGTCAGGTCCCTGTCGGATGCGGGCCGCATCGAGCGTCAGGGACCGACTGCCGAGATCGGCACGGAAGCGTCCCTCGTACCGCCCCCACTGAGCGCCACGATCCTCCACCGGCTGGACGCCCTGAGTGCGCCGACTCGCGAGATGCTCCGCGTGGTGGCACTGCTGGGCCGCGCCTTCAGCGCGGCCGAGATGACCACCGTCCTCCAGCGCCCGGCCACCGACCTGGTGGAGCCGGTGGTGGAGGCGCTCGCGGCGGGAGTGTTGGAGGAGCGCGGAGGCGGGCTGGCGTTCCGGCACGACCTGATCCGCCGGGCTGTGGTGGAGAGTCATTCCCAGGCGGTCCGGACGGCTTTGCACGAGCAGATCGGGGTCTCGCTGGCGGAGGCGGGCGCGCCCGTCGAGCGCGTCGCCGAGCACGTGCTGGAGGCCGGTCACCTGGGACGGTGGGACGTGGCCTGGCTGCGGGCGTCGCTGGATCCGCTCCTGGTGCGAGCGCCGGCGCTCGCGGTCGAGCTGCTCCGCCGTGCCACCGCGGCCTCGGACGACGGTTTCCGGGACCTGGACCTCGAACTCGTCCGGGCACTGCTCTGGGCCGGACTGCCAGTGGAGGCCGAACACGCGGCCAGAGCCGCACTCGCGGGTGACCTCCCGATCCGCCGGGAGGGCACGGTGCGCGGGTGGCTCGCGCAGGCCCTCATGGAGCAGGGCCGGCTGGCCGAGACGGTGGCCGAGGTTCGTTCGGCGCTCGCCCTGAAGGGTCTCCCGCAGAACCAGGTCGCCCGCTTCCACGCCGTGGAGGCGCAGGCTCTGCACTTCATGAGTTGCCTGGAGGAGGCGGAAGGCGCCGCTCGCCTGGCGGTGCGCCACGGGCGGGAGAGCGACGACGTCCTCGCGACGGCCTACGGTCTCACCACCCAGGCCGCGGTCCTCGTCGTCACCAGGCGGGTCGAAGAAGCCCTTGCCCTCACCACCGCGGCCCTCGACAGTCTGGACGCGGCAGGGCTCTCCTCCGAGTTCCAGCTCTCGCCGCACCTGGCCCGGGCCTATTGCCTGGCTGACCTCGACCGCCTGGCGGAGGCCCGCGCGCACGTGCGCACCGGTGCGCGCGAGTGCGAGCGAGCCGGCGTGGCGCTCCTGACCGGGTACCAGTCGGCGATGGCCAAGTTCGAGTTCCTGCGGGGACATTGGGACGACGCCCTGGTCGCCGTCGAGAGCGGGCTGGACACCGTCGACCCGCTGAACATCGGCCCCGACCTGCGCGCGGTCGCAGCGCTGATCCACGTCCGCAGGGACCAGCGGTCCGACCACGTCGACGCGGTCATGAACGCGCCTGACAGCCGGCCCGCGCGCTCCCACACGGAGCACCTGCACTGGTGGGCGCGAGCCCTGGTGCGGGACGCCGAGGGCGACTCCGAACGTGCCTTCGACGTTCTCGAGTCGTTCCTGTGGGCGTCGGGCGGGCTGCGCCAGGTGGTCACCCTCGATCAGCTCTTTCCCGACGCCGCCCGGATGGCCTTCTGCCTGGGCCGCTCGGACCGGCTGGCGGCGCTCACCGACTGCGCCCAGGCGATCGCGGACCTCCAGCCGTCCCCGAGCAAGCTCGGCACCGCCGCGCTCTGCCGGGGGCTGGCCGACGCCGACGCTCTCCTGCTGGCCGAATCCGCGGCTGCGTACCAGGCGGCGGGGCACCCGTTGTTCGCGGCGTTCGCCCGCGAGAACGAGGCTGTCCTGCTGGCCCGCGCCGGTCTGCCGGACCGCGCCGCCGCCGCCGCGGCCGAAGCCCTCGACGGCTACCTCGCGCTCGGTGCCTCGTGGGACGCCCGTCGTACGCGGCAGCGCCTGCAGGCGGAGGGGATCTCCGTCCGGCACCGGACGTCGGTGGCCAGGAGCGAGACGGGCTGGGAGGCGCTGAGCGAGACCGAGCGCGTCGTGCTGGCCATGGTCGCGGAGGGCTGTTCCAACCCGCAGATCGCCGAGCGCATGTACCTCTCCCGGCGGACGGTGCAGGTGCACGTGTCGCGGATCATGGCCAAGCTCGGCGAGTCCTCGCGGGTGGGGCTCGCCGTGACGGCGACGGTGCGGCAGTCACAGCGAGCCCGAGCCGCGGGGTGCAGCGCCGACCCGTCCTGATGCGGGGGCGTCGGCGCTGCACCGTGGCGGGCCCGGGGGATCGTCTCCGTGCCTAGTCGTGGGAGAACCGGAGGGTCGGCAGGAGCCTGCTCAGCCAGGCCGGAGTCCACCAGGCGGCCCGTCCGGTCAGCCGGAGCAGGACGGGCAGCAGGACCAGGCGGACCAGGGCCGCGTCGAGCAGGACCGCCAGGCCCAGGACGATGCCCATCTCCTTGGGGGGCAGCGGACCGGAGAGCGCGAAGGTGAAGAAGACCGCGACCATGACGGCGGCCGCCGCGAAGACGACCCGGCCCGATTGGGTGAGGGAGGCGATCACGGCAGTGCGCGGGTCGCCGCTGCGTTCGTAGTGCTCCTTGGCCGAGGCGAGGAGGAAGACGGTGTAGTCCATCGCGATCGCGAAGATCATGGCGAAGAAGAAGACCGGTGCCCACCCGTCGAGGAAGCCCTGCGGAGTGAAACCGATCAGTCCTGCCCCGTGGCCGTCCTGGAAGACGAGACGGGCGGCGCCGAAGGCGGCCGCGGTGGCGAGCAGGTTGGTGACCGTGCCGATCAGCGCGACCAGCGGCGCCTGCAGAGCGAGCAGGAGCAGGACGAAGCCGAGCGCCAGGATGACTCCGATGACCAGCGGCGTCTTGGCGTTCAGGACGTCCTGCAGGTCGAGGTTCTCGACGGCAGCGCCACCGACCAGGGTCTGCCCGGGGAGGTTCCTGCGCAGTTCGGCAACGACGGTCCTCAGGGCGGGATCGGAGGGATCGGCAGCCGGGACGGCCTGGATGAATGCGAAGCCGGACCCGTCGGCCGCGTTCGTCGTCGGCATCACGGCTGCGATCCCGGGGGTGCTCCTGAGAACGGCGGCGGCGTCCTCGGCGTGGGCGAGGGTCGTCACGATCTGCAGGGCACCGGGAGCCCCGGCGCCGAAGGCCTTCTGGACGGCGACGTATCCCGTTCGAGCGGAGGAGTCGGCAGGAATGACGGTGATGGACGGCATGGCGGTCCGCAGCCCGATCACCGGCGTGGCGAGTGCCAGCAGCGCGATCAGGGCGGGGACGCCGTACCGCAGCGGGTGCGCCCACAGACGTTCGGCCCAGCCGGCGAAGCGGGCCGACCCGGCGGCGTCCTGGGGGCGGGCGAACGGCAGGGGCGCCGCGTCGACCCGGACACCGAGACGCCCGAGGACGGCGGGCAACAGCGTCAGGGTCGCGGCCAGGACGAACATCACCGCGATCATGATGCCAAGTGCCATGGAACGGAAGGCGGGCGACGGGACGAGCAGGACCGCGGACAGGCTGACCAGGACCGTGGCGCCCGACAGCGCGACGGCCTTACCGGCGGTGTCCATGGTTTCGCCGACCGCGCGCCGGGCGTCGCCGTGACCGGCGAGCGCCGCACGGAACCGCACGACGATGAACAAGGCGTAGTCGATGCCCAGGGCAAGGGCGAACATCATCGCGAAGTTCATCGCCCAGATGGACGTCGGCGTCAGGTGGTTGAGCAGCACCAGCGCGCCGGCCGAGGCCGCCAGCCCCGCCATGGTCAGCAGCAGCGGGAGCCCGGCGGCGACCAACGAGCCGAAAGCCAGCACCAGGATCGCGAGGGTCACCGGCCACGACAACATCTCCGACTGCATCATCGCGTCGTGGTTGGCGGCGTTGAAGTCGCTCCACAGCACGGAAGCACCCGTGGCACTCACCTGGACGCCGGCTCCGGACAAGGCGCCGAGCGGCCCCTTGAGCTCGTCTGCCGCACGGACCATGGTGTCGGTGTCGGCCTTCGCGCCGGCCAGCACGACCGCGGTACGCCCGTCGGGGCTTATCGTGGCGCCGGGTTGGGGCGGCACCACCTCGCTGATCCGCGGGTCGGCCCTCAGCAGCGCCATCGCCCGGTCGACGACCTGCTGGACATCGGGATCGGTCACCGGCCGGTCGGCGGCGACGACGATCTGAAGAGCCGAGGAGGCGTTGCCGCCGAAGTGCTGCTGTGCGAGCTCGCGGACACGGACCGACTCCGAGCCGTTGGCCTGCCAACCCGCGCCGGCCAGTGCGGAGGTCACCTGTGGGGCGAAGGCGCCGAGCCCCGCGACCACGACAAGCCAGAGTACGGCGACGAGCCGCAGGCGGCCCGCGGCCCAGAGGCCGAGACGACCGAGGAGGCCCGGCGGTTCACTTCGTTCGGGATCTCGGTGCTGACGGGCGCCCTTCGTCGGATCGGGAGGGAGAAGCGCCGGACCGTGATGCGGAGCGTTCGGGTGATCGGTTGTCGTCATCTGGGGCCTCCGTAGGAGCAGTTGGAATCGGGTCTGGGTGGGCGTGGTTCCCGCCGCACGACTCGGTACGTGTCGGTGGTCGCAGGCCTGCCGGACGCATCGCGTCGGCTACGCGACCGGTCGGTGCTCTCGCAAGGTCGTCCGAAGTGAGCGGAGCGCGTAGTGGCATCGGGACTTGACGGTGCCGGGGGGCACGCCGAGGAGCTCGGCGGTGGCGTTGACGGAACGGTTCTCGAAGTAGACCTGCGTGACCACGGCGCGATGCTGATCGCTCAAGGACGCCAGCGCCGAGCGGAGCGACCAGGCCGTCAGGAACAGGTCGATCTCGTTCGTGGCCGCACTCCTGTCGAGGAACGTGTCCAGGTCGTCGAAGCCGACTTCGGCGAGCCTGCGCCCGCGTGAGCGCAGGTGGTCGATGTGCAGGTTCCTGGCCACCCGGTAGAGCCACGGCAACGCCGTCCGGTGGTCGCCGGCCAGCACCTCGGGATGGTGCAACGCGCGGAGGAAGGTTTCCTGTGTGAGGTCTTCGGCCAGCTGCGGATCCCCGAAGGCGCGCTTGGCGAGGTAGGACAGGACCGCGGTGCGGTGCAAGGAGCTCAGCCGGCGGAACGCGACCTCGGACATCCGGCCCCGGGCGGCGGGGGAGTCGTCCACCTCCGTGGGCCTGCTGTGGGTGAGCGTTCTCATGAGGATCCTCGCGAGTCGATGGGGAGTTGTGCCGGTCAGGCCGGACGATCGAGGTTTGCACGGCGGAGAAGTGGGGAATATCCGCCAGCCGGGCACACTCGGGCGGCCGCTCGCTCGGCGGGGGACGTAGACAGGGCGGTTCCGACTCCGCATCGGTCACGGCGGGCAGTACCACCCGGATCCGAGGGACGGCCACGAGGGGATCGCCACCCCCGGCCGACGCGAGCAGGGCCGGGCAGCACGCGAGAGCTTCGCTCGGACTGGCCGCCTGACCTGCACATGTGTGCCGGTTGGCGGATATCTTGCCGCGACCGCGACCGCGACCGCTGCCGGCCGGCGGCTCCGGTGACCCGAGCTGTTACCGCCCGGCCCTCGCCCCCGACACCCACGGCGGCCTGCGGATCGGGTGCGGATGGGTGATCGCTAGGCTGACGCGGTGACGATCGAGCTGCGCATGCTGTCGACGGTCTCCTGCCGGGGGGAGGAGGTCACGGCGCCCGGGTTGCGGGGGCTGTTGGCGTTGTTGGCGGGGGAGGTGCGCGGTGGGTGCGGCCGGGGGCGGCTGGTGGACGGGCTGTGGCCGGAGGAGGGGCCCGAGCGACCGGAGAAGGCGCTGCAGGTGCTGGTGTCGCGGGCACGGGCGAAGTACGGCGCGGAGCTGATCGTCAGCACGCCGACCGGGTACCGGCTGGGGCTCGGCGAGGAACGGGTGGACGCCTCGGCGGTGCTGCTGCACGCCGCCGCCTGCGTGGAGAAGACGCGGGCCGGCGATCACGCCGGGGCGCTCGCCGAGGCCGAGGCCGGGCTGGAGCTCTGGGACCCGGCAGGCGTCGCGGACGAACCCGCCGGGACGGACCCGGTCGCCCTGCTGCGCACCGAACGGGCGCGCACCCACCGGGCGTTGCGGCGGGCCCGGGCGCTCGCACTGGCCCGGACCGGGCGGCACGCACACGCCGTGGAGGCGCTCGCCGCGGAGGCGGCCGGGCAGCCGCGGGACGAGGAGGTGCTGCTGGAACTGCTGCGCTGCGAGGCCCGTACCGCCGGGCCGGCGGCCGCGCTCGGCCGCTACGACCGCTACCGCCGCGGGCTGCGGGACGCGCTCGGCACCGATCCGGGCCCCGAACTGCGGGCTCTTCACCGGGAGTTGCTGTGCGGCGAAGCGGCCCCGGTACGGCGCGGGGTGCCGCACGAGCCGAACGCGCTGGTGGGGCGGGCGGCCGACCTCGCCGCCGTGGCCGAACTGCTGCGCACCGCCCGGGTGGTGTCGGTGGTGGGCCCCGGCGGCCTCGGCAAGACCCGGCTGGCCGCCGCCGTGGCGCGCGAGGCGGCGCAGCGGGTGGTGCACCTGGTGCCGCTCGCCGGGGTGGTGGCGGACGAGGAGGTGGCCGCGCAGGTTGCGGCGGCGCTCGGCGTGGGCGACCCGGCGGGGATCCCCGGCGCGTTGGGCCCCGGGCCGGCGCTGCTCGTGCTGGACAACTGCGAACAGGTGGTGCGGGGGGCGGCCGAGCTGGCGCACGCCCTGGTGGCCGCGGGTCGGGACCTTCGGGTGCTCACCACCAGCCGTGCGCCGCTCGGCATATCCGCCGAATCCGTCTACCTGCTACCGGAGTTGGACCACGCGGCGGCCGTCGAACTGTTCACCCAGCGGGCCCGCGCCGCCCGCCCCGACGTCGAGCTGCCCGCCGGGCCGGTCGCCGAGCTGTGCGCCCGGCTGGACGGGCTGCCGCTGGCGGTGGAGCTGGCCGCGGCCCGGGTGCGGGTGCTGTCGGTGGCCGAGATCGCCGGACGGCTGGCGGACCGCTTCGCCCTGCTGCGCGGCGGGCCCCGGGACGCCCCGCCGCGCCACCGCACCCTGGAGGCGGTGGTCGACTGGAGCTGGAACCTGCTGGAGCCGCCGGGCCGGGCGGCGCTGCGCGCGCTCTCCGTGTTCCCCGGCGGCTTCACCGCCGGGGCGGCCGAGCACCTGCTGGCCGACCCCGACGCGCTGGGCGTGCTGCAGGACCTGGTCGACCAGTCGCTGCTGCGCCTGGTCGACACCCCGAGCGGCGGGCGCTTCCGGATGCTGGAGACGGTCCGCGAGTTCGGCGCCGCCCAGCGCGCGAAGGCCGCCGAGGAGGACGCCGTCACGAGTCGATTCCTCGACTGGGCCCGGGAGTTCGGCCTCGCCCGCCACGACGGGCCGTTCGGCCCGGCGGCCGTGGCCCAGTGGCGGCTGATCCGGGCCGAGCAGGACAACCTGGTGCGGGCCCTGCGGCTGGCCCTCGCCGCGGAGCACGGTCCGACCGTCGCCGCGGTCGCCGCCGTCCTCGCCGCGCTGTGGACCACCGAGGGCAACTACGTCCGGCTGCTCGCCCTGGCCGCGGACGTCGGCGGCCCGGTCTCCCGGCTGCGGACCGGGCCCGGGTCGCCGGAGGCGGTGCGCACCCTCACCGCCCTGATCACCGTCAACACCCTCCTCACCGCAGGCGGCGGCCTCGGTACCGGCACCGGCGCGCTGCGCCTGCTCGCCACCCTGCGGCGGCTGCCGCCGGCCGCGCCCGACACCCCCGTGCGGGCGATCGCCGCCGTGATGGCGGCCGTCCCCGAGGTGCTGGGCCCGGACACCACCCGGCTGGCCGAACTGTGCGCCGCGCCCGAACCGCTGCTCGCCGGTGTGGCCGAGGCGGTGGCCGGCTACCGGTGGGAGGGCGAACGGGACGTGGAGCGGGCGATCACCTCGGCGCGACGGACACTGGCGGCCGTCGAGCCGCTGCCGGTGCCCTGGCTGCGCGTGCTGGCGTCGGCCCGGCTCGGCGAGCTGTACCTGCAGCACGAGCAGGGTGCCCAGGCGCTGCCGCTGCTGCGCGCGGCGATGGCGGCACTGGACGAACTCGGCGACTGGAACGACATGGTGGGCCTGCGCTGGGGCATGGTGATCGGCAGCCTGCAGGCCGGGGACGTGGACGGCGCCGAGCACTGGCTGGAGCTGGCGGTGCGGTACCGGCCGGAGGAGGCCGTCGATCTGGTGGCCCCCGAGCTCGGGGTCCGGGCGGAACTGGCGCTGGCCCGGGGCGAGTCGGAGGCGGGGCTGGCGCTGTGGCGGCGGGCCGCCGGGCTGCGCACCGGTGGCGACGGGTCGCCCGCCGACCCGTCCTGGGCGCTGGAACTGCAGGCCGTCTGCGTGGCGGCGCACGCCCGGCACGGGGAGTCCGCCCGGGTGGCGTCGCCGGCCGCCGCGCTCCCGCAGCAGCTGGTCGAACTACTCGACGGTCAGGCGGAGTTGGTGGCCGGTCCGCTCGCCGGGGCGGTGCTGCTCGCGCTCGGCCTGGTCGCGCTGGACCGGGGCGCCCGGGAGGGCGACGCCGAGCGGACCGGCACCGGGGTGCGGATGATCGCGCTGGCCGAGCGCTTCCGGTGCCTGCGCAGCTTCCAGCCGACCATGGGCTCAGCCGCGGCCCGGTGCGACGCCGAGCGCGCCGATGAGGGGGAGTACCGCCGGGCGGTCGCCGCGTACGGGGAGCTGGACCGCGCCGCCCTGGCGGCGGAGGCGCTGGCGCTGGTCGGGCGTTGATGCCGGTTCGGAGCTGAGCCCGTCCGGAGCCGGCGGTCGACCCGAGCCGGCGCTCGCGCGGAGCTGAGCCCGTCCGGAGCCGGCGGTCGACCCGAGCCGGCGCTCGCGCGGAGCCGACGCCCCCTCCGGAGCTCGCCCCTCGGGAGCCGGTGCCCGGGTGGCGCCCCGCTCAGAGCCGCACCGGCAGGCGCAGCAGGTGGAAGCCGTCGGCCGGCCAGTGGCCGAACTCCAGCTCCTCGCGTCCGACGCCGAGCGCCGCGTCGGGCCGCCGGATGACCACCTGGTCGAGCACCACCGAGGTGACCAGTCGGCCGAGCGCGGCGCCGAGGCAGTAGTGCGCGCCGTGGCCGAACGCCAGGTGGCCGTCACCGCGCCCGAACTCCCGGGCGATGTCGAGCCGTTCGGGCGCCTCGCCGTACTCCTGCGGGTCGTGGTCGGCGGCCAGCAGGGCGACGGTCACCGGGTCCCCGGCCCGCAGCGCGGTCCCGGCGAACTCGAAGTCCTCGGCGGCGTACAGGGTGGCGCCGATCCGTACCAGCGTGACGTGGCGCAGGAGTTCGGGGACGGCGCGCTCCAGCAGCTGCGGTTCGGCGCGCAGCCGGGCGAGCTGGTCGGGGTGGTCGAAGAGGGCGAGCAGGCCGTGGGCGAGGAACAGGGCGGGCGGGGTGATGCCGGTGTTGATCAGCAGGAAGACGACGGTGACCAGGTCGTCCTCGTCGAGCGGCTCCTCGCCCTCGCGGGTGTCGTGCACCAGCGCGGAGATGAGGTCCTCGGTGGGCTCGGCGCGGCGGCGGGCGATCAGCTCCTTGACGTAGTCGACGATGCCGACCAGGCCGTCGACCGTCCGGCTGCCGTCGCCGTACGCGAAGTCGCGGATCCACTCGCAGACCCGGGCCCGGTCCGCCTCCTCGACGCCGACCAGCTCGCAGACCACGTATGTGGTGAGCGGGTAGGCGAACTCGCCCAGCAGGTCGGCGGGTTCGTCCTTGGCGGCGAGGTCGGCGAGCAGTTCGGCGGCGGTCCGCTCGACGAAGCCGCGCAGGGCGGCGATCCGGCGGGCGGTGAAGGCGCGGGTCAGCGGGGCGCGGCGGCGGGCGTGCTCCTCGCCGTCGAACAGGGCGAGGTGGCCGGCGAGGTACTTGGCGTAGTCGGCGGGGAAGCCCTCGAAGGCGGCGGCCAGCAGCTCCTCCTGCGGGTCGGACGCGGACCCGGCGGCCGGGTCGGCGTCAGGTCCGGCGTCGGACCCGGCGGCCGCCGGGGCGGCGTTGGTGCTGCGGTCCCGGACCAGTCGGGGCTCGGTGAGCGCGGCCTTGACGTCGGCGTAGCGGGTGACCAGCCGCACCGGGGTGTCCAGGCCGGGCAGGACGACCCGGGGCAGCTCGGACTGCTCGCGGAAGGCGGCGTAGGCGCCGACGGGGTTCTCGATGTCCTCGGGGGTCAGCCGGACGGGGGTGGTGGGCGTGGCGGTCATCTCGATGGCTCCTGGTGCTCGCGGGGTGCGGTTTCCGACGTCCCAGAGCATGCCGGGGGCCGCCTTCAGTGCGGTTTCAGCGTGGTTTCAGGATCGGCGGGCAAAGGAATTGAACACGTTCAGAATCCTGGGCTACGCTGGTCCCCGGAGATGAGGGGGAACGCATGAAGATCGTCATTCCCGGCGGATCCGGGGCGCTCGGCGCGCTGCTCGACCGCACCCTGACCGCCGCCGGACACCAGGTGGTCACCCTGAGCCGCCGGCCCGCCCGACCCCGGCAGGTCGGCTGGGACGGGCGCACGCTCGGCGCCTGGGCGGAGGAGATCGACGGCAGCGACGTCGTGGTCAACCTCGCCGGGCGCAGCGTCAACTGCCGCTACACGGAGGAGAACCGGCGGGAGATGATGGACTCCCGGGTCCTCTCCACGCGCGTCGTCGGCCAGGCGATCGCCGCCGCCCGCCGCCCGCCCGCCGTCTGGCTGCAGATGAGCACCGCCACCGTCTACGCCCACCGCCACGACGCCCCGAACGGCGAGCACGACGGCCTGATCGGCGGCGCCGAACCCGACGCCCCGGCCTCCTGGCGGTACAGCATCGACATCGCCCGCGCCTGGGAGGACACCCAGACCGAGGCCGACACCCCCGCCACCCGCAAGCTCGCCCTGCGCACCGCCGTCGTCCTCGGCCCGGAACGCGGCGGCGCCCTCGACTCGCTCTCCTGGCTCGCCCGCCTCGGCGTCGGCGGTGCGATCGCGGGCGGCGCGCAGTACGTGTCCTGGATCCACGAACGCGACTTCGCCCGCGCCGTGGACTTCCTGATCGCGCACGAGGAGCTGACCGGCCCGGTCAACCTCGCCGCCCCGAACCCGCTGCCCCAGCGTGAGTTCATGCGCGACCTGCGTACCGCCTGGGGCATGCCGCTGGCCCTGCCCGCCGCACGCTGGATGGCCGAGATCGGCGCCTTCGCCCTGCGCTCGGAGTCCGAACTGCTGCTGAAGAGCCGCCGCGTCGTCCCGACCCGCCTGCTCGACGCGGGTTTCGACTTCGAGTACCCGCGCTGGCCCGCCGCCGCGCGCGACCTGGTCCGGCGCCTGCGCGGGAGGTGACGGGCGGCGGCCCCGGCGGCGGGCCGGGCCGGTTCGTCACGGGCCCGTCACAGCTCCCGCGCCGCGCTTGTCCGGGCCGCGCGCCGCCCGCGAGGCTGGCAGCACGCGCGGGGGAAGGGGCGGGATGACGACGGTAGGGCTGGCGTTCATGCGGCGCCGGGTGGAGGCCATCGGGGTCGGCTGCGTACTGGCCCTGATCGCGGTGATCGTGCTGAGTGAGACCGGCGCCACGGGCGTCGGGGCGACCCTGCTGATCGGCGCCGCGATCGCCGCCGCGGTGTCCGTCGGCGGGCCGCGCACCTTCCGGCTGCGGGAGGAGGAGACCGGCCTCACCGTGGTCCGCCTGCTCGTCCCGAAGCACTACGCCTGGTCGCAGATCAGCGGCATGGCCATGGACTTCGGCGAGGAACCCGAGACCAGCGCCCACCGGGTCCGGCTCCGGCTGCGCCTGGTCGACCCGCCGGGCCGGTTCTGCGGCCCGTTCCTCGGCGAACTCACGATCGCCGACGGCGACCGGCCGCGCGGAGTCGAACCGCGCGCCCTCGCCGAGCTGTTCGCCCTCTTCGGCCGGCACGGACTCCCCGTCGACCGCCCGGAGTTCGCGAACGCCGTGCTCTCCGCCCACGGACTCCCGCCGCTCCCGCCCCCGCCCGTACGGTCCGCACCGGACGGGCCGGTGCCCGGCCCCGAGGAGTCCGGCCCGGACGCGCCCGCCGCCGCGCAGGAGTAGCGCCACCTCGACGCCCACCGGCACCGGCGCCCCGCGCCCCCTGGCGTCGGCCCGCGCCCCGCGCCCGCGGCGCTGGCCCGTCATGCCGCCCCGATGGCGGCGCGGGGCAACAGCCGGCCTGCGGGACCGGATGCGCCGGGCGCCGCCGGTACGGACGTCGAGCAGATGGCGACCCGTCACCGCCGAGGGCGACGCCCGGGTGGTCAGGCGCCGTCGGGCCCGGCCCAGGCCAGGAGGCGTTCGCACGGCCAGGTGGTGACCAGCCGTTCGGGGCCGAGGCCGAGCCGGGCGGCGCGGGCGTAGCCGGAGCCGAACCAGTGGAGCTGGTCGGGTGCGTGGGCATCGGTGTCGACGGCGAACAGGCAGCCCGCCTCGGCGGCCAGGCGCAGCAGCTCGTCGGGCGGATCCCGGCGCTCGGGGCGGCAGTTGATCTCCACCGCCGTGCCGGCCTCGGCGCAGGCCGCGAAGACGGCCCCGGCGTCGAAGCGGGACGGCGGCCGGCCGCGACCGGTGACGATCCGGCCGGTGCAGTGCCCGAGGACGTCGGTGCGCGGGTCGCGGACCGCCGTCAGCATCCGGGCGGTCATCGGCTCCGGGTCGGCGCGCAGCCTGGAGTGCACGGAGGCCACCACGACGTCGAGCCGCCCGAGCAACTCCGGCTCCTGGTCGAGCGAGCCGTCGTCGAGGATGTCGCACTCGATCCCGGTGAGCAGCCGGAACGGGCCGTCCTGCGCGGTCCGGGCCGCGGCGTTCCAGACCGCGACCGCGTCGAGCTGGCGCCGCAGCCGTTCGGGGCCGAGGCCGTGGGCGATCGTCAGCCGGGGCGAGTGGTCGGTGAGCACGGCCCACCGGTGCCCGAGGGCGCGGGCGGCCCGGGCCATCGCGTCGATCGGGTGGCCGCCGTCGGACCAGTCGGAGTGCAGGTGGCAGTCGCCCCGGGCGGAGGCGAGCAACTGCCACCCGGCGGTCGCGTCGGGCCCCGCCGCGGCCTCCAGACGGGCGAGGTACGGCGGGATCGCGCCGGTGGAGGCCTGCGCGATCACCTCGGAGGTGACCGGCCCGACCCCCGGCAGCCGGCGGGCCCGGGCGGCGTCCACCGGCCCCGGCGGCAGGTCGCCGACGGCGTCGGCGGCCGTGTGGAAGGCACGGACACGGTAGGGAGAGGCGTCCGTCCACTCCAGGAGGAAGGCGATCCGCCGCAGCGCTTCGGTCGGGTGCACGGCCTCGGCCGCCTCAGGGCACGGCGAGGGTGAGGGCCGCGAGCTCGTCGACCACGGCGGTCAGCCGGCCCCGGCGGCGCAGCGCGCGGCGCTGGCGGTCGGCCCCGGTGCCGTACCGGTGGATCCGGGTGAGGGCGTCCTCGACCGCGGTCAGGTCACCGGCGGCGGCCAGGCCGGGGGCGGCCCGTTCGAGGAGACGGTCGGCCAGCGCGGCCATCGGGGTGTGCCGTCCGGTGAACGGGTCGATCCCCTCCCCGGACAGGCCGCTGCGGGCGGCCTGCCAGTGCGCGGCGCGGACCAGTCCGGCCGGGCACACCGGGGCCGGCCGGCCCTGGTCGATCTCGTCGAGGAGGACGGCGGTGAGCCCGCGCAGCAGCGCCGCGAGCAGCAGGACGGTCCGCAGGTCGGCGTTGACGTCGGCGACCCGCACCTCCAGCGTCGGGACGTGCTCCGACGGCCGGGCGTACCAGTAGACCATCCGCCGGTCGAGCAGCACCCCGGAGCTCACCAGGGCGGCCACCAGGTCCTCGTACTGCCCCTCGTCCAGCACCGGGGCCGGGCCGACGGTGGGCCAGCGCGCCCAGCGGACGGTGCGCCAGCTCGCGAAGCCGCTGTCCCGGCCGTCCGTGAACGGGGAGTTGGCCGCGAGCGCCTGGACGACCGGCAGCCAGGGACGCAGGTGGTTGCCCAGCGCCAGCGCCCGGCCGCGGCTCACCGTCCCCACGTGGATGTGGCAGCCGCACAGGGCGCCGCCGTAGCCGTCGACCACGCCGTCGTAACGGGCCGCCATCTCCCGGTAGCGCGGATCGTCGGTGATCCGGCCCGGTCGCGCGTCGCTCAGCACCGGCGTGCCCGAGGCCACCAGCAGGCACCCCGCGTCGGCCGCCGCGGCGGCGACCACCGAGCGCAGGCGGACCAGGTCGGCCGCCAGCTCGGTGAGCCGGGTGGCGGGCAGGGTGCACACCTCGACCTGGACGCGGAAGAACTCGGCCTGCACCTGCTCGCCCAGCTCGACCGCGGCGGCCGCGATCACCTGCGGCGCCCGTTCGGCGGGCAGCCGGGTGCGCCGGTCGACCAGCAGGAACTCCTCCTCCACCCCGACGGTGGGCAGGGCGGGCGGCGCGCTGGTCCCGGGCAGCGCGGCCCCTGGGCCCGGGGCGGGAGGGGTGGCCGTGACACCCCGGGCGTGGTTCGGTCCGGGCTCGGCCCCGGCCACGGCTGGGGGGCCCGGAGGCTCGTGGATCCGCATGCCGGGCGTCTTGCCGGGCCGGTGGTGCCGAAACGTGATGTGACGGGCCTCTGCCGACGGCCGTCCCGGACTGTCGTGGGGCGCCCCGGCCGTCCCCGGCCGTCCCAGGCGCCCACGCCGCCCCGGCGCGTGTAGGCGCGGCGGGGCCGGGCACACGCGCGGTATGGACGACGACCAGGCGCCCTGCCCGGCCACACCCGGTGCGGACCCGCCGGCTCCGGTCGTCCGCGTGACCGGTCACGCCGCGCGGCACGACGGCCCCGGCGGTGCGCCGCTCCGACCGGAGGGCCTGCCCGGGGCGTCGGGGGAGGAGCGGTACGTCCGTGGCCTCGCTGTCGCGGTGGTCGACGAGGCGCCGGTGCGCATCGTCACCGTGGTCGGCGATCTCGACCACGACACGGGCGACCAGCTGCGGGCCGCACTCGCCCGGCCGGTGGGCGACGGCATCGAACGGATCCTGGTCGACCTCGGTGACCTGCGATTCTGCGACTCGACGGGGCTGCATAACCTGATCCGGGCCGGCGCACCGGGACCGGGGTGAGGGGGAGGGCATGAACCGATTCGGAGGTACACACCTGCCGGAGCCCGTCGGTACGGCGAACACCGAGGTGACCAGGCGACTCGTCTTCCCCGCCGCAGGCGCGAACGCCCCCGGCGGCGGCCCCGTGCAGCGCAGCCGTGCGTTCAGCAGGCGGGTGCTGGAGTCCTGGCACTGGCTCCCGGCCCTCGACGACGAGCGGCGCCTGGCGGTCGAGGACGTCCTGCTGATGGTCTCCGAGCTGGTCACCAACGCCTGTCTGCACGCTCCCGGCGGCCCGCGCGAGCTGCGGCTGCGCTGGGACGGCGAGCGGCTGCGGGTGGAGGTCACGGACGCCGGCTCGCAGCGTCCGAGGCTGCGTCCGTCCGCCGTGCCCGGCCGCCCCGGCGGGTACGGCCTGCGGGTGGTGCACCAGCTGGCCCGGGCGTGGGGGACGCAGCCCGACGACGGCGGCAAGCTGGTCTGGCTGGAGGTGTCGTCTCCGCTCGCCCGGATCGACCACTGCGGTTGATCCGGGTCGACGGGTCGACGGGTCGACGGGTCGACGGGGTCGAAAGGGCGGTCCCTCCTCTCGTGGCCGACGGTGTGGCCAGAGGGCGGCTACCCGGGCGAATCGGAAGAAAGCGACTAAAACATGAATTCAATGTCGTATGTCGGGTAGAACACCCATACGGCGGCCGAGACCGGATCCGGCCGCCCCAGCACCCGACCGGGTGCCACCGGGACCGCGCTTGAAGAAGCCGGGCACAGGTCCTGGGGGAAGAAGCCCCGAAGGCGAGCGGGTTCGAGCCGCACACGCCACCGGGCGATCACCCCGTTGCCCAGGAGAAATCAAGTGTCCATCCGACTGGAGGCGTCCCATCGGGATGCCGTCACACTCCCCGACCAGCCCCCTGACCAACTCCCCGACCTGCCGCCCGACCTTCCGCCCAGGCCCACCGCAGCCGAGCTGCGGTCCATGGGCAAGACCGAGGCCCGGGAACTCAGCGACGCGCTGTTCGAGCGTCTGGCCGGCCTCGCCCGCGAGAGCCACGCCTACAGCTACGTCCGCGGCACGATCATCGAGCTCAACATGCCGCTGGTGCGCTTCATCGCCGCACGCTTCCGGCACCGGGCCGAGGACATGGACGACATCCTCCAGGTCGGCACCGTCGGCCTGATCAAGGCCGTCGACGGCTACGACCCGCAGCGCGGCGTCGAGTTCGTCACCTACGCGATCCCCACCATCACCGGCGAGATCAAGCGGTTCTTCCGGGACACCTCGTGGCCGGTGCGCGTGCCGCGCAGCATGCAGGAGCTCTACCTGACCGTCGCCCGCGGCTCCGACCGGCTGGAACAGGAACTCGGCCGGCTGCCGCAACCCGAGGAGATCGCCGAGGGCCTGCACCTCACCGTCGAACAGGCCACTGAGGGCCTGATGGCCGGCCGGGTCTACCGCCCCAACTCCCTGGACGCCCTGCGCGAGCAGGACGTCGACGAGAGCGGCAGCGCCCTGCTCGACCGGCTCGGCAGCTGCGACCCCGGCATCGAACTCGCCGACTTCCGCACCGCCGTCCGCCCGCTCCTCGCCGAACTGCCGCGCCGGGAACAGGCCGTGCTCAAACTCCGGTTCTGGGACGGCTTGACCCAGTCCCAGATCGCCGACCGCATCGGCGTCTCCCAGATGCACGTCTCCCGGCTGCTCACGGCGACCCTGAACCACCTGCGCGAGCGACTCGACGACCTCGACGCCCCCGGCTGGGACGACGAACCCGAGGAACCGACCTGAGCCCGCCCTCCGCCGCGGCACCCGGGCCGGGCGACCCTGCGCCCGGTCCGCCGCGCCGGCCGACCGAAGGAGGTCCACGTGACCACGACCGCGGCGGCGCTCTTCGACGTCGACGGCACCCTGCTCGACACCTCGTACTTCCACGCCCTCGCCTGGTGGGAGGCCCTGCGCCAGTACGACCGGACGGTCCCGGCCGCCCGGGTCCACCGGGCAATCGGCATGGGCGCCGACCAGCTGCTCGACCACCTGCTCGGCCACGACCGCGACCGGGACGCCGACGAGGCGATCACCGGCGCCCATGCCGCCCTCTACGCCGCCCGGTGGCCGGCGATCACGGCGCTGCCCGGCGCGGCCGACCTCCTGCGCGCCTGCGCCGGACGCGGACGGCGGATCGTCCTCGCCAGCTCCGCCTCCGAGCGGGAACTGACCGTACTGCGCCGCGTCCTGGACGCCGACGACGTGATCGCGGCCGCCACCACCGCGGACGACGTGGCCGCCACCAAACCCGCGCCCGACCTCGTCCGGGCCGCCCTGGACCGCGCCGGCGCCGAGCCCCGGGACACCGTGTTCGTCGGGGACACGGTCTGGGACGTCGTCGCCGCGGGCCGCGCCGGGATCCCCTGCGTCGCCGTGGAGAGCGGCGGCTTCTCCGCACAGGAACTCCTTGGCGCAGGCGCCGCCGAAGTCCACCGCGACACCGCCGAGTTGCTGGCGGACCTCGACCGCAGCCTGCTCGCCCAGCCGCACGCGGGCTGACGGCCTTCATCCCGTGCCCGTCCTCGCGGCGACCGTCCGCGCCGCCCGCGCCGTCCGCCACCCGGGTGGTTTCGGCGGTCGGCTGAGGGCGCGGACCGCGAGGAGCAGGGACGACGCGGCGCCGACGCGGACCTAGCCTGGAGGGAGAGCCCGGCGAAGGGGGGCCGGGCCGAGTGTCGAGGACGGTCCGCATGAACGACTTCCCGGTGGCCAACGGCTGGACGGTGGTACCGCTCACCGGGGACCTCGACGACTTCGCGGCCCACGAGGTGCAGCGCCTGTTCGAGGCGCTCGCGGACGGCGGTGCCACCCGCATGGTCGTGGACCTCACCGCCGTCGGATTCCTGGACTCCACCGGTCTCAGCGTCCTGCTCGGCGCCGCCCGCCGGGCCCGCGGCGACCGGGGCGCGCTCCGGCTGGCCGGTGCCGCACCGCAGGTGCGCGACGTGGTGGAGCTGAGCGGCGTGGCGGCGGTGCTGCCGCTCTACCCGGACGTGGCGGCGGCCTGTGCGTGAGGAGCGGGACACCGAGGACCGGCACACCGTGGGCAGGGACACCGGGGACCGGACCGCGCGGGAACCCGCCCGCGCCGACGAGACCGCCGTCCTGCGGGAGGCCGTCGACCGGCTGCGCGCCGAGGCCGAGGGGCTGCGGCGGGCGATGCGCACCCGGGGCGTCATCGAGCAGGCCAAGGGGATCCTCGCCGAGCGGCTGGACTGCACGCCGGACGAGGCCTTCGGCCACCTGATGCGGCTCTCGCAGGACAGCAACCGCCGGCTCGTGGAGATCGCCGCAGGGCTGGTCGGCCGCGCAGCGCCGATCGAGGAGGTGTCGTTCGGGGTGACACCTCCCGCGGCACCGGTCGACGAGGCCGTGCTCCAGGAGACACCGGTCGGGGAGACCGGGAACACCGGGGAGCCCGCGCCCCCGCCCACCGACGCCGCACGGGTGTCCCCCCGCCCGCGCGCCCCGACTCCGGCACCTCCCCGCAACGGCCCGGCCGCCGCCGTCCCCGGCCTGTCCGCGCGCTACCACCTGGCGGCCTCCGCCCTGGCCAGCGCCGACTCACCCGACGAACTGGCGCGACTCGCGCACGAGGTGGCCCTGGCACCGCTCGGCGTCGTGGCCGTGGTGCTGGGACGGCTGACGCGCGACGGCGCGCTGCTGCTGGTCGGCAGCCACGGGGTGGAGCCACGACGGGTCAGCCAGTGGAAGCGCATCCCGCCGGAGACCGGCGTGCCACTGGCCACCGCCGCCCACGGTGGCGGCCTGATCTGGGAGTTCGACTCCGACCACCCGGACGGCCGCCGCGCCCCCGAGACCGGTCGGATCGTCCCGGGCCGCAGCGCGTGCGCCGTACCGCTGCGCCGCGGCGACCGGATCGTCGGGGCCATGAGCCTGGGCTGGGACGTACCGCCCGCCCGGGCCCGCGCGACGACGCAGTACGTATCCGCCCTGTCCGGGCTGGTCGCCGGGCACCTGCTGCGGTTCTCCGCCCCGGACGTCGACGAGCCGGGGGCGGCCGTCCCCGGCGGCGAGCACTGGTTCCGCGCCGTACTGGACGCCGTGTTCGATCCCGTCCTGGTGCTCTCGGCCGTGCGGGAGGGCGGGAGCACCGAGGGGTCGCAGCGCGAGATCACCGACCTGCGGGTCCGGTACGCCAACACCGCGACCGGGACCGACCCGCGGGTCGGTCGGCGCCTCAGCGAACTCCACCCCGGGCTGGTCACGACGGGGACCTTCGCCGGGATCGTGGCGGCCGCGGCGACCGGCGTCGGCTACGAGGGCCGGTCGGAGGACTTCACCGACCCGGCGTCCGGACAGGTGCTGGCCGTCCGGGCGGAGCCCCTCCTCGACGGGGTGCTGCTCACCTGGCGGCCCGCGGACGGCGCCGTCGAGCGGGCGGCCCGGCTCGGCGAGGTGCAGCGGATGGCGGGGGTGGGCACCGTCGCCTGGACGCCCGGCTCGCCGCCGGAGCTG
The DNA here is from genome assembly GCF_040302665.1 of Kitasatospora sp. NPDC097691. Taxonomy (NCBI): domain Bacteria; kingdom Bacillati; phylum Actinomycetota; class Actinomycetes; order Kitasatosporales; family Streptomycetaceae; genus Kitasatospora; species Kitasatospora sp. NPDC097691. Next base: position 30,363 of record NZ_JBEORY010000048.1, read on the forward strand.
TCGGCGGAGGCCCGGCGGCTGCTCGGCCTCGACCCCGACCGCACGGAGCCGGTCGGCCCGGCCGAGGCCCTGGCCCGGGTGCACCCCGACGACCGCCCGGCCCTGCGCCTGCTGATCCGCCGCCTGCTGGCCGGACGGCGGACGGCGGCCCTGGAGTTCGACGTCGGCCGGCCGGGCGAGCCCTCCCGGACCGTACGGCTCACCGCGGAGGCGACGGACGACCCGGGAGCAGGCCGTCCGTCCGAGGTCCGCGGAGTCCTCCAGGACGTCACCCGGCGGCACCGGACCGAGCAGGCCCTGACGGAGACCAGGGCGCGGCTCGCCGAGCAGCGGCGCAGGGCCGGCGCCGAACACCGGACGGCCCGGGCCCTGCAGAAGGCGCTGCTGGCCGTGCCCGGCGAGCCCGAGCCGTCCGGCGCCGTCCTGGAGTACGCCGCGCGCTACCTGCCCGCCACCGACCGCCCCCGGAGCGGCGGCGACTGGTACGACCTGGCAGGCCTGCCCGACGGCCGGATCCTGCTCGCCGTCGGCGACGTCAGCGGTCACGGCCTGGCCGCCACGGTCGGCATGGCCGAGCTCCGGCACGCACTGCGCGCGCTCTGCTACACCGCGACGGGGCCGGGGGAGATGCTCGAACGGCTCAACACGATGCTCTGCCACCAGGGCGGGCACCGGATCGCCAGCGTGCTGTGCGGCCTGCTCGACCCGGCGGCCGCGACACTCACCTGGAGCGCGGCCGGGCACTCGCCACCCGCCGTGCTGCGGGGTACCACCGCCACCCTCGCGAAGGGCCCCGCCGGCACCGTCCTTGGCGCGCTGCCGGAGGCCCGCTGCCGGGACGCCGTGCTGCCGCTGCGCGCGGGGACCGACACCGTGCTGCTGTGGACGGACGGGCTGCTGAACCGCCGTGACGGCGGCACCGTCCGCCCGGACCGCCTGCTGCGGGCGGCCGGGGAGTGCGGCGTCCGTGACCCGGCGGACTGCCTCGACCACATCGCCGACCGCCTCGGTGGCCCCAACCCGGCCGACGACAGCTGCCTGCTGGCCGTCCGGTTGCGGCCCGGACCGTCGCGTTAGCGGGCGCGGCGGGTGGGCACGCGCCCGGGAGGACCGGACGGACATACGGATGGCATGCACGCACGGCCACGGGCATGGGCACGGCGAGGAGGCGGAGGGCATGGACGAGCGGGTGCGCAACGGAGACGACCGGCGGGCGGGGCGGGCGACGGGCGGCCCGCCCTCACCGCGCGGGCCCCTGTCGGCGGCGGTGCTCGCTCTGGCGACCGCCGGGCCGCCCGGCGCCGGACGCCTGTTCGCGCCGCCCGGGCCCTTCACCCATCCCTGGGGCGAGGACCACCAGCTCGCGCTGTACCTCTGCTACGAACTCCATGACCGGGGCCTGCCGGGCGTCGCTCCCGAGTGGGAGTGGGATCCCGGACTGCTGGCGCTGCGAAGGTCGTTGGAGCGGCCGTTCCTCGCCGAGGTGCGCGCCGAGACGGAGCCCGTGCCACCCCTGCGGGAGGCCCTGGAGCGCCTGCTGACGGAGCCCCCGGACGGCACCGGGCCCTCACACTTCCTGTCGGCCGAGGGCGAACTCCGGCACGCCCGCGAGTACCTGGTTCACCGCTCGCTCTACCACCTCAAGGAGGCGGACCCGCAGCTGTGGATGCTGCCGAGGATCCACGGCCCCGCGCAGGCGGCGCTGATGGCGATCCTCTACGACGAGTACGGCGCCGGACGGCCGGAACGGGCCCACGCCCTGCTGTTCGCCCGGATGATGACCGCCTTCGGCCTGCACCCGGGCTACCGCCACTACCTGGACCTGGTCCCGGCGCCGAGCCTGGCCGTGGTCAACCTGATGACGCTCTTCGGCCTGCACCGGGCGCTGCGCGCCGCCGCGGTCGGGCAGTTCGCCGCCGTCGAGATCACCTCCTCGCCCGGCTCGGCCCGCCTGGCGGCGGCACTGGAACGGCTCGGCGGCGGCCCGGACGGCACCCTCTTCTACCGCGAGCACGTCGAGGCGGACGCCGTCCACGAGCAGCTGGTGCGGCGCGGAGTCATCGAGGAACTGGTCACCGCCGAACCGGCCGCGGCGCGGGACGTCGCGTTCGGCATCGCCGCCGCCGGGGTCGTGGACGGCCGCTTCGAGGACCACCTGCTCGGCTGCTGGCGCGCCGGGCGGACCTCCCTGCGCTCACCCCTGCCCGACGGCCGGTCCTGAGCCGCGCGGTTTCTCCGGCCCGCGCGCGGGCCGGCCGCGCCGGCGGTGGCTGGTGTCGCAGAACGGGTACGTCCGGCTGCGGCGGCAGGCGCACAGCGCCACCACCGGCCGCTCGGAGACCCGTACCGTCCCGTCCGGCAGGACCACCTCCACCGGTCCCTCGACCAGCAGCGGACCACCCGGCACGACGACCACCCGGGTCGCGTCCCGGTCAGCGTTCGCGGACACCGCGCACCACCACCAGTTCCTCCTCGCGCTCGCCCGGTCGGATCAGCCCGCGCCGCTCGAACAGGGCGGCCCGCGCGGTCATCACCGGCCCGAAGGCCTGCCGTCGCCGGGCCGCCACCTCCGTCCGCAGCCCCGCCCGGCGCAGCAGCGCCAGGGTGGCGGGGACGTCCGCGAGCGCGGACTGCACGAGCAGCAGCACCCCGCCGACGGCGAGCAGGCCGGGGGCCGTCCGGCAGATCCGGTCCAGGACCAGTCGCCCGTCCGGCCCGGCGTCCCAGGCCAGCGCGGCACCGCGACCGGCGGCGCCCGCGGCGGGATCGACGGGGACGTAGGGCGGATTGGCGGTGATCAGCTCGAAGTACCTGCCGGCCACCGGGGCCAGCAGGTCGCCCCTGCGCACGCGGATCCGGCGCCGGTGCAGCCGGGCGTTGAGCCAGGCGGTCACCACGGCGCGAGCGGACACGTCGACCGCGGTCACCCGGGCCCCGGTCCGCGCCGCGACGATCGCGACCGCCCCCGTCCCGGTGCACAGGTCGAGCACCCGGCCGGACGCGTCCAGGCGCTCCCGGCGCACGCACGAGGCCAGCAGCAGGGTGTCCCCCTGCGGGGCATACACCCCGGGCGCTCGGAGCAACAGCCGCACCGGGTCGCGGGCGGTCGGGGCGGTCGGGGCGGTCAGGGCGACCGGGGGCCGGGCGTGGACGTTCCCGGCGGGCACGGCAGCCCGCCGGATCCCGGTTCGGCACCCGCGTTCCGGTGCGGCGGCGCGCGGCGGGAGGCCGGGGACGGCGGCGGCCATGGTTCCTCCGTAAGTCGTGGGATGGCCCGGGAGGGCCGGACGTGCCCGCCCGCTGACGCTCGGTCAGCCGGCCCCCGGCAGCCGCACCTCCAGCTGTCCCGAAGCCACCCGGGTCTCCAGCACCGGCTGCGGCGCGGTGGCCGGACCGTGCACCACCTGGCCGTCCCGTAGCCGGAACTCGCTGCCGTGCCACGGGCAGCGCAGGCAGCCGTCCGTGATGGTGCCCTCGGACAACGGCCCCGACAGGTGGGCACAGCGCTCGGCCAGCACGTGGCAGAGCTCGCCGTTCCGGACGACGACCACGGCCAGCTCGCCCGCCGTCCGGCGCACGGCCCGGCCGGGCGGGAAGTCTTCCAGGGCGCCGAGGCCGACCCAGTCGGCCGGGGCCAGCCGGGGTGCGGCGGCGGCCCGGTCCGGCCCGGCGGCCAGCCGGTAGGACAGGTGCCCGCCGAGCGCGGCCCCGACCGAGACGGCGGTCAGCCCGGCGAGGCCGAGCAGCCGGCCACGGGCGCGGTGCCCCCGGCAGCGGGCCAGCAGCGACCCTCCGTACAGCAGCACCCCGGTGGTGTTGGAGAGCGCGTGCACCAGGCCGGTGCGGCGGCGCGGCGGATCGAGCCGGGCCCAGTCCACCCAGCCGGTGAGCGCGGCGGGACCGGCGGCCAGCAGCCCGGCCGCCACCAGGGTGCCGGCCGACCGCCGACCGCCCGGGGTGAAGTCCAGCAGCGCGGCGGACGTCCAGCAGCCGATCGGGAACTGGACCAGCGCCGGGTGGAGCGGGTGGCCGAGCCACACGCCGTGCAGGGCGTCCCGGTACGGACCGAGCGGCAGGGCCTCCACCGCGCCCGCGAGCGGCTCGGCCGGGGCGTCCAGGACGTCCCAGTGCTCCGGTGCCTCCAGGGCGCGGCGCAGCCGGCGTGACCAGGGGTGGGTGTGCAGGGATGAGGTGTCCATACCGGGCGGCTAGCCGGGGACGGGCCGGTCAAACCCCGTCGCGGGCGGGTGACGCGGCGATCCGGGTGCCGATCGGGTCGCACCCGACCGGCCGCGGGCGGGTTACCCCGGCGCCGTCGGGGCAGACGCGCGGGCGGCCGGGAAACACCCGGCCGGTTCCCAGCGAGGAGGCCCGCATGAGCATGGTGAAGGAGTCGGTCGAGGTCGAGGTCCCGCTGCACACCGCCTACAACCAGTGGACCCAGTTCGAGGAGTTCCCGCGCTTCATGGAGGGCGTCGAGTCGGTGACCCAGCTGGACGAGCGCCACAACCACTGGCGCACCAGCATCGGCGGTGTCACCCGTGAGTTCGACACCGAGATCGTCGACCAGCTGCCGGACGAGCGGATCGCCTGGCGGACCATGGACGGTGGCGTGGACCAGAAGGGCGTGGTGACCTTCCAGCGGCTCGCAGAGCGGCGCACCCGGGTCAACATGGCCATCGACTTCCGCCCCGAGGGCATGGTCGAGAAGGCCGGTGACGCGATGGGCATGGTCGACCGGAGGGTGAAGGGCGACCTGAAGCGGTTCAAGGCGTTCATCGAGAACCGGGGCACGGAGCGGGGCGGCTGGCGCGGGCGGATCCACCCGAGCTGAGCCCGTTCCGGCGGTTCCGGCCCCTCCCGGGGCGGGAGCCGCCGGACGCTTGTGCGGACGGGCGTGGGTGGGCCCGCAGGGCGACGGGTTGGCCCCGGCCGGGCCGGGTAGGCGCGCCGCATGGACGACCTCGGACCCCCGGCGGGCGACCCGACCGGGAACGACGCGGAAGCACTCGACCTGTGCGACCAGTGCGGACGGGCCGTCGCCGACGCCGACCTGCTCGGCGCGCTGGTGCCGGACTCCTCCGCGGTGCACGCCACCGACCCCGACCTGGACGGCAGACGGGTGCTCCTGGCCTGCTCCGTCGACCACCTGGCCACCCTGATCGAGGAGTACCGGCGCCGCCGGTTCGTCCCCGAAGAGCAGTGGGCCGGAAAGGTCTGCCGAGCGCTCGCCGACATCGACGAGCCCCTCCCGCTCAGCGTGGTCGCCCGCATGAGCGGCCTGTCCGAGCACCAGGCGGTCCAGGGCGTGGAGTGGCACAACGCCCGCGCCCGGGAGTGGCGCGAGCGCTTCGGCAACGGGGACGGCAACGGGGACGGCAACGGGGCCGAACACTGACCGGTGGTCACCGGCCGGGACGAGGACCGGAACGAGGAGGAGCCATGACGACCGCGAAGCGCTACCGCCTGGTCGCGACCGACCCGTACCGCGAGATCCTGCTCACCGCCACCGGCGCGATGGGCAGCACCGGCACCGAGGTCTACGTCGACGACTCCGGCGCCGTCCGGGTCGAGATCGACGGCGAGGGTGAGATCCGGACGATCACCACGGCCCTCGACCTGGGCCGTCCGGCCCTCGCCGAACCCACGGACTGAGCGCCGAGCCGCTGGAGTGAGCCGCACCCCGGGCCCGCCCGGGGTGCGGCTGCTGCGCCGGTCCGCTAACGGGACGGGAAGCGGTGGTGCTCGATCAGCCCGGCGAACTCCTCCCACAGGGCCGGGCCGGGCGGCTCGTCGCCGGCGTGGACGGTGACTCCGGCCGGCCGGCCCGCCCGGCTCGCCGAAGCCGGCCGCCCCGCCCCGGTGACGTCGGCCGCTCCGGTGGTCGTTCCGGAACCGGGACGTCCCGCTCGGTTGCCCCGGGCGGGCCCGGTACACCCCCACGTGTGGCGCGGCCGCGCGGCCGCGTTTGGCACCGGGCCGGCCGGGGACACGCCGGGGCGGCGGGGAACAGCGCCGAGAAGGAGACGAGCGATGTCCAACGATGCCATCGTCCTGCTGCGGGAGGACCACAAGGAAGTCCGCCGCCTTTTCCGCGAGTACCGGGGGCTCGTCGAGGGCGACGGCGAAGGCGGCGCGCAGGCGCGCCGCGAGAAGGTGGAACGGATCGTCGAGGAGCTGACCGTCCACACCTACCTGGAGGACGAACTGTTCTACCCCACGGTCCGCCGGGAGGTGCCCGGTCTCGCCGCGGCCATGGACCGCGCCAAGGAGGAGCACCACGTCGCCGACCTGCTCTGCGAGGAGCTGAGCCGGATGACCCCCGAGGACGAGGGCTACGACGCCAAGACCGCCGTCCTGATCGACGCCGTCGAGCGGCACATCGAGCAGGAGGAGGGCGACTGGTTCCCGGAGGTCCGGGCCGCCCTCGGCCGCAAGGAGCTGCAGGAGATCGGCGAACGGATGAAGGTCGTACGCGAGACCGCGCCGCGTCGGCCGACCGGCGGCGGTGTGCTGCACCGCATCGCGGCCGCCCTGGAGGACTGACCCGGCCCGCACGATCAGGAAGGGGTACCACCCGTGCAGCACGACGAAGACCTGCTGGAACAGCTCGTCGCCGACCACCGGTCGATGCTGGTCCACTTCAGCGAACTCAGCGGCATCCCCAGCGGGGACCGCCGGCGCAAGCGCCTCGCCGCCCTGGTCACCGACCGGTTGGTCCGCCACACCAGGGCCGAGGAGGAGCACCTCTACCCGCTCGTCCGCGACCGGCTGCCCGACGGGCCCGCCGTGGTCGAACGCGAACTCGCCGACCACCGCGGGGTGGAGGCCCTGCTGGTCGAACTCCGCATGACCCACGTCCGCTCGCCGGAGTTCGACCGGCTGGTCGCCCGCCTGACCGAGGAGGTCACCCGGCACGCCGGCGACGAGGAGGCGCGGCTCTTCCCCGCCGTCCGCGCCGTGACCACCGATGCCGAGCTGCGCGCCCTGGCGGCCCCGGCCCGTGAGACCAAGGCATCCTCGACCGGCCGGCCCCGCCACCAGCTCCCGTCCGAGCGCCCCGCGGACCACCTGCCGCCCCCCGAACGCTCGCTCGGCGAACGGATGCGCGAGCTCCTGACCCCGGGCGGGCCGCACTGACGGGCGCCGGCCGCCCGGCCGGCCCCGGCACGCCGGGCATCGTGGAGGCCGCGTCAGGCGAACTGCATCGTGGAGGCCGCGTCAGGCGAACGCCGACGCGGCCTCCACGATGCGGGGTTCCGCCGTCAGCGGCCGCCGCCGTCCCCGGGTCGGGCCTCGTTGGGTCGGGCCTCGTCCCCGGGTCCGCCGTCGCCACCGGGCTCGTCCGCGTCCTCGAAGGAGACGTCCACACGCTGCTCGGGGCGGCGCTCCTCCTGCCGGGCGACATCGGACAGCACCGCCTGGTCGGCGTCCGTCAGCGGCGGCTGCAGCAGGCTTCGCGGCCACAGCCGGCGGGCGAGCACGACGTTGGTCTCGGCCGCGTACACGGTGATCTGCGCGGCCAGGTAGAGCCAGAAGAGCAGGCCGATCACGGTCGCGAAGAAGCCGTAGACCTGGCTCGCGTGGCGCAGCTCGTGGGCGACCAGCAGCGCGCCGAAGGCCTGCAGGACGGTGAAGAGCGGGCCGGCGATCGCGCAGCCGGGCCACAGCGCGCGGGTGGGGATCTCGCGGGGGGTGAGCACCCGGAAGCAGGCCAGGCACAGGGCCGTGTTCAGCAGCGCAGAGACGAGCAGGCCGCCGATCCGGGCGGGCAGCCCGCCCAGGGTGGTGCCGACCAGTGAGGCGGCCGCGGTGCCCAGCACCAGCCCGGCGCCGAGGACCGCGAACAGCAGCAGGCTGCGGGCCAGCCGCGGCCAGTAGCCCGGGCGCTTGACGCCGGGGACGTTCCAGACCTCGGCCATGGCGTGCTGGAGGACCTGGGCGATGCCGAGCGCCCCGTACAGCATGCCGAGCGCCCCGATGAGCAGGGCCAGGCCGCTGCCCTGCAGGGAGTGCACGTTCTGGCGCAGCTGGTCGCCGATGATCGGGAAGTCGGCGAGCGCGGAGTCCACCACCGAGCGCTGGGCGCCGGGGTGGCCGTGCAGGACGAAGCCGAGGACGGTGCTGAGCAGGAGGAGCAGCGGGATCAGGGCGACGAAGCCGTAGTAGGTGATCAGGGCGGACAACAGCCCGCCCCGGTCGTCCCCGTACTTGCGCACCACGCCGACCACCACGCCGGTGGGCCGGTGGCGCTGCTGGAAGCCGTCCACACCCCGCAGGGTCCGTTCGATGGGGTTCACACGACCGCGTCTGCCCCGGTCGGGCGGGCCGACACCCGCCGGGCCGACGGCGACGCCCGATCCGTACCGGCCCGCCGTCGGCATGACTTCGCGGAATCCGGGGACACGCGAGGGCTGCGGTGCCCGCTCCGGGGCCCGTCGTCGAACCCCTGCGGAGAACAGGAGCAGAGCACATGGGACACGGCGGAGATGTGATCAACGAGCTGATGACGGACCACCGGGAGGTGGAGGAGATGTTCGCCCGCGTCCAGGCGCTGCCGGCGGGCGACGAACGGCGCCGCGAGGCGGCCGAGCAGTTCACCATCGAGCTGGTCCGCCACTCGGTGGCCGAGGAACAGCACCTGTATCCGGCGGTACGCGAACACGTCCCGGGCGGTGACGCCCTCGCGGACAAGGAGATCGCCGACCACGAGGCGGTGGAGCGGCTCCTCAAGGAGCTCGAAGGCGTGGACAGCGGTGACGCCCGCTTCGGCGTCCTGGTCGGCCGGGTGGTCTCCGAGGTATCCGCGCACATCCTGGACGAGGAGCAGAACCTGTTTCCCGCCCTCGCCGGCGCCTGCCCGCCCGAGCGGCTCGACGAGTTGGGGGAGCGGGTCCGGCGGGCGAAGAAGCTCGCGCCCACCCGGCCCCACCCGAACGCGCCCGACAACAAGCTGATCACGGCGGGCACCGGCCTGGTCGACCGCGCCCGGGACCTCGTGACCGGGCGCGGCGCATCCGACTGACGCCCGCTGACGGCTGTTCCGGCCGGAACCACGACGAAACCGGAACCACGACGAAAGGAGACCGCCATGAGCGCTCGCGAGGAGAACGGAACCAGGCAGGCCGACACCTCGCAGGTGGACGCTCCGCAGATCGACGAGGAGACGCGCGAGCGGTCCTCGGAGCAGCGGAGCATCACCGCTCCCACACCGCCGGACGTCCGGGCCGCGGGGGACGACGACGAGCCCGAGCCGCCCGCGGCGGACACCCGGGCCCCCTGAGCCACAGCACCCGGACGGCGCGCGCGATCCACCGCAGGGCGTGCGGCGGGTCCACGGACCCATCGTGCGCGCGGACGGCGCTCAGGAGGTCGCCAGGGCGCGCTCGCACTCCCGGCAGCGCCGGTCGGCCAGCTCGGGCGGGTACCAGGGGTCACCGGGGCGGGCGGGGGCGTAGTGGCTGTGCTCCATGGAGCGGGTGTCGCGTTGACACAGCGTGGTCGGCTGGGGGTCCTCGGGGACGTCGGGGTCGGCGCCGGCGGCGTGGACGGCCAGCACTCCCGGTCCGACGCCCTCGGCGCCGAGCACCTGATCGGACTCCAGCTCGAACAGCACGATGATCGAGGCCATGTCTCCGACGGTGCGCCGGGGCGGGCCGCTCCGCACTCCGGGCCGGTCACGCGTGGGACGCGCTGCGCCGCCTTCCCGGTGCCGTCGGCCGGGCGGGTGCCGCCGCGCCGCCGGGCCCGCCGCAACGATCCGGTGCGGGCGTGCACCATCGGGCCGTTCCTGGGTAGGCGCGGGGCCGACGGGAGGTGCGACGCGATGAGCGGCGACGACGCGCGGCTGGGCGGCGTGCTGGCACGGCTGCTGGCCCGTACCCGGGCGAGCGGGCCGACGGACCTGCCCGACCTGGTGCGGGAGGCGGCCCGCGAGCTGGGCGCGGACGGGGCATGGGTGTTCCTGTCCGACGTCCAGCAGCGCCACCTCGTCCCGTTGCCGGCCGCCGAGGACGGCACCCCCTTCGACCTGGTCGACGTCGAGGGGACGCTCGGCGGGCGCGCCTACCGGCTGCAGCAGACCCAGCTCTCCTCCGGATCGCCCGGCGTCGGCTGGTTCCCGCTGGTCGACGGGGTCGAGCGGATCGGCGTCCTGCGGATCGAGGACGGGGCGGGGAACGGGGACACGACCGACCGCTACGAGGCGCTGGCGGCGCTGGTCGCCCTGCTGGTGGTGTCGAAGAGCGCGTACAGCGACGTCATCGTCGACGTCGGCCGCCGGCAGCCGATGACCCTGCAGGCCGAGCTCCTGTGGGCCTTCCTGCCGCCGCGCACCATCGGCACCCGGCACGTCACCTCCAGCGCCGTCCTGGAACCGGCCTACGACGTGGGCGGGGACGCCTTCGACCACTCGGTGGCGGGCGGTCGCCTGCACGTCTCCGTGTTCGACGCGATGGGCCACGACCTGGCCTCCGGCGGAGCCAGCTCGGTCGCCCTGGCCGCCTGCCGTTCCACCCGGAGGTGCGGCGGCGGCCTGGCCGACATCGCCCGGGCCATCGACCGCGCGCTGGTCCAGTGGATCCCGGACCGGCTGCTGACCGCGGTCGTCGCCGACCTCGACACCGTGACGGGCGAGCTGTCCTGGGTCAACTGCGGGCACCCGCCGCCGCTGCTGATCCGGGAGGGCCGCGTCGTGACGGACGCGCTGCGCCGGCGTGCCGAGCTGCCGCTCGGCCTCGGCTTCCACGAGCACGGGCCGCAGCCCGTCCACCACGAGAGGCTGCAACCCGGCGACCGGCTGCTGATCTACACCGACGGGGTCACCGAGGCCCGATCGGCCTCCGGCGAGTTCTTCGGGGAACGCCGGCTGACCGACACCCTCGTCCAGCACATGGCAGGCGGGGACCCGGCCCCGGAGGCGCTGCGCCGGCTGATCCACGCGCTGGTCAGCTACCAGGAACACGAGCCGCGCGACGACGCCACCATCCTGCTGGCGGAGTGGCACCCGCGCCGGCCCGGGGACTGAGGGCGGGACGGGGCGGCCGGGGGAGGCCCGGTACCGCAGGGGCGGGCCGGGGAACGGCCGGGGACTACCGCAGCAGCCGGTCCAGCACCCGGCCGAAGACCAGGCGCCCGGTGGCAGCGACGACCGGATCGGCGAACCGTGGCACACCGGCGATCCGCAGCTCCTCCGCCCACAGCGCCTCGCTGCCACCACCCACCGCCCGGACCCGCAGCACCGCCCAGCCGCGCACCGGGCGGCCGCGCTTGGCCAGCCGGCACAGCCCGTCACGCCCGGGCCCGGGCGGGACCGACTCGACGATCTCCATCGGGTCGTCGAACCGCAGCGGCCCGACGGCCGTCCGGGCGAGGACGACGTCGCCCACCTCCCGGCCGGTGCCCCGGGCGACGCCGACCCGGGTGAACGGCACCCGCTCCCCGTGCCGGGGCCAGGCGGTCAGCCGTTCCCAACAGACGGCCGGTGGCAGCGGCGAACGGCGGGTCAGGACGAAACGGGCCATGCCGCCCACCGTAGCGTCGCGGCCCGCCGTCGGGCCGCCGGGATGCCCCGGGTGCCGCAACTCCGGCCGTGCGCCGGGAACTCCGCTACGTCCGGTGGCCCAGCAGTGCCGCCACCGCCGCCAGATCGTCCTCCTCGTCGACCAGCAGCACCAGTGGCGGGTGCGCCGGGGCGCCCAGCCGGGCGATCTCGTAGGCGGTGACGCCGAGGCCGGGCGGGGCGACCAGGGCGACCGGCGCGCGGGACTCCAGCAGCGGGCCGAGCACCGGCCGGTAGGCGGCGACGGCCGGTGGGTCCTCGCCGACCGGGCGCAGCACGCCGAGGGCCTGCGGGCCGGGCCAGCCGCGGGCGGCGCCGGCGAACCGGGTGTACGGGGCGCCGGGCGGGGGCAGCAGCAGGACCCAGCCCGCGCCCGGGCGGCCGGCCCGGTGGAGCACGTCCAGCCGCACCGCAGGGCCGTCGGGACCGGACGGGTCGGCGGCGTCCGGAGTGGCGTCGCTTCCCTCCGTGCCGGAGAGCCGGGGCGCGGGCTGTCCGGCGAGGGTGGTGCGCAGCACCTCGGTGGTGCTCAGCCCGCTCGGCAGGTCCGGGAATGCGCGCAGCAGGTGGGCGCTCTGGCTGAGGAGTTCGACGGCGTCCTGGTCTGCGAGCAGGGTGCGGTCGTGGGTCGTGGTGAGGACCAGCCCGCCGGTGGTGTCGTAGTGGGCGGCGAGGGTGATCGGGTACGAGGTGAAGGTGCCGGCCGGCACCGGGCTCTCCACGTGGATGCCGTGCGCGGCCAGGTCGGTCTCCAGTCGCAGGTGGTGCGCGGCGGTCGGCTGGTGCTCCAGGACGACCAGGCTGTTGGGCCGTCGGCCGCGCGGCCCGGCCGTCCAGCGGTGCGCCTGGCCGGGGGAGACCCATTCGTACGCGGCGAGGTCGAGCACCCCGTCGCGCAGGGCGGCGAGCAGCTGCGGCACGGTGGTGCCCGGGTGCAGCCGGACGGAGATCGGCAGCGGGTTGCGCAGCGCGCCGGGGAGCCGGTCGATGCCGTCCAGCGGGATGCCCCGGCCGGAGACGGTCACCGCGAAGCCGACCCGTACCGAGCGGGCCGGGCGGCGGGCCCGGTCGGACTGGGCGGCGCGGTAGAGCAGCAGCGCCCAGGCGGCCTGCAGCGCGCTGCTCTCGCCGGCGCCCCAGGCCGCCGCCCAGCCGCGCAGCCGCACCGCCTCGTACGGGGTGAGCCGGCGCCGGGCGCGGCCGCTGCCGGGCCGGCGCGGATCGGGGGCGAGCGGCAGGACGGCCGTGGCGCCGGGCCGGGTGGACCAGAACTGCTGTGCGGCGTCGGTGCCCTGGGCCTGCAGCCAGCGGGCGTGGTCGCGGACGTCGGGGCGGCGTTCGCCGCCGGGCAGGACGCCGCCGGTCAGGTAGGCGCGGTAGAAGGACTGCAGCAGCAGGCGCACGCTCCAGCCGTCCAGCATGGCGTGGTGGTAGCTGAGCAGGACCCGGGTGGCGGGCCCCTCGTCGGCGTCCGGCGGGGCGTCGAGCAGGGTGGCGCGCAGCAGGGCGGGGCGGCGCAGGTCGAAGCCGCGCCGGCGGTCGGTGGCGAGCAGTTCCTCCCAGTCGGCGGTGCCGTGCGGGTGCCGGGTGACCTCGGGGACGGCGCGTTCGTGCAGCACCATCCACGGCTCGCCGTCGCCGTCCTCGTCCCAGTCGAAGGCCGCGCGCAGCACCGTCTCGTGGTCGATGACGGACTGCCAGGCGGCGGTGAAGCGCTCGGTGTCCAGCGGGCCGTGCCAGTGCCAGGACAGCTGCTCGACGTGCCGCCCGTCGTGGTCCGGCTGCCCGAGGACCTGGCGCAGCAGTTCTCGCTGCAGCGCGCTCGTCGGGACGGTGACGGGCTCCGGCGGGTGCGCCAGGGCCTCGCGCAGTTCCTGCAGCAGTGCGAGGGCGCGCCCGGGCGGGCCGGGGGCGAGGCCGACGAAGAGCCGCGGCTCCGCGGCGCCGTCCCGGTCCTCGACGAGCACCGCCCGCAGCCGGGGCCCGGTGGCCAGGCTGTGTCCCAGCTCGGCGAGCACCCGGTCGAGGCCTTCCGGGCCGTCGGCGGTCCGCTGCCACAGCAGCTCTTCGCCGGCTCCCGGCCGGACGGCCCGCAGGGCGGCGCGCAGCACGTCCGGCCGGTACGACCGGTACAGCTCGACCAGCAGGAACTCCTTGGCCCGGGCGGGCCGGGCGGCGGCCTGCCGGGGCCGGCCCGCGGTGCGGGCCAGCGCGGCGCTCACCGCCCCCGCGTCGAGGCGTCTCGGCGGGCGGGCGGCGGGCAGGCAGGGCTCGGACGCGGGAGCGCCGGACACCAGCAAGGTGACGGGTGCGCTGGAGAACTGACGGTTCGTCATCACTGATCAGCGGGCACCGGAGCCCGAGTCCTTCCCGTGGGCCGGCCAGGATCGCGCCGGGGTTACTGGGTGGCGAGTCCGCCGCAGACGTTGAGCGCCTGGGCGGTGATGCTGGCGGCGGTCGGGGTGGTGAGGTAGCCGGCCAGCGAGGCGACCTCCTCGGGGGTGGTGTAGCGGCCGAGCGGGATGTGCGCCTGGAAGTGCTGGTGGATGGTCTCGGGCGTGGTGTTGTAGGCGGTCGCGTACTCGTGGTGAATGCGGGTGGTGTGCGGGGTCTGGACGTAGCCGGGGCAGATGGCGTTGACGGTGGTGCCGGTGGGTGCCAACTCCTTGGCCAGCGCCCGGGTGAAGCCGATCACGGCGTGCTTGCTCGCGGTGTACGGCGCGCCCAGGGTGACGGCCTGCTTTCCGGCGGTGGAGGCGATGTTGATGATGCGCGGGTGCGTGGTGCTGGTGATGTGGCCCTGCCGGAGGGTTTCCCGGGTGACCAGGAAGACGGCGTTCAGGTTGGTGTCGATGACGTCGTACCACAGGTCGTCGGTGGTGGTCGCGGTCGGTCCGCCGCCGGTGCGCCCGGCGTTGTTGACGAGCACGGTGATCGGGCCGTGCTCGGCGACCGCGTGCCGGATCAGCTCGGCGACCTGGGCGGGGTCGCGGACGTCGCAGGTGAGGCCGTCGGCCTGGTGGCCCTCGCCGCGCAGGGTGACCAGCGCCTGGTCGATGTGCTGGGCGGTGCGGGCGCAGATGAAGACACGGTGGCCGCGGCTGCCGAGTTCGCGGGCGATGGCCAGGCCGATGCCGCGGGTACCGCCGGTGATCAGGGCGAGGGGTTGCTCGGGTGCGGTGGTCATGACGCGTCCTGTGGGTGAGGGCTGGGAGAGGTCTGCGGGGACGGCCGTACGGACGGGGCTCAGGCCGAGTACAGGTTGTAGGTGGTCGGGTGGGCGGTGGTGGGCGTGTTGAGGGTCGGGTCGAGGGTGAGGATGGCGTGCTGCAGGTGCTGCAGGTGCGGGGAGGGCTGGATGCCGAGTTCGGTGGTCAGCCGGTGCCGCAGGTGGTGGTAGGTGGTGAGGGCGTTGGTCTGCCGGCCGGCCCGGTAGAGCGCGACCATGGCCTGGGCGTGCAGGCCCTCGTGGTGCGGGTGCTGGTGGGTCAGGTGGGTGAGTTCGGGGATCAGTTCGTTGTGCCGGCCGAGCCGCAGGTCGGTGTCGATCCGCCGCTCCAGGGTGATCAGCCGGCTCTCCTCCAGGCGCATGATCTCGATGGTGAGGATCGGTCCGGGCCGTACGTCGACCAGGGCGGGCCCGTGCCAGAGCGCGAGGGCCTGGCGGAAGTGGGTGGCGGCCTGGTGGTCGTGGCCGTGGTTGAAGGCGTGCTGGCCCTGGGTGATCAGCAGGTTGTAGGTGTGGACGTCCAGGCTGTCCGGGTGCGCGGTGAGCTGGTAGCCGCCGTGGCGGGTGGTGAGGATGTCCTTGGCGGTGGTGTGCGGGGTCGGCCCGAGGGCCTGGGTGATGCGGCGGCGCAGCTGCAGGATGTACGTCTGCATCGTGGTGAGCGCCTGTCTGGGTGGGTCGTCGCCCCAGATCTCCTCGATGAGCGTGGCGGTGGGCAGGATCCGGTTCGGGTAGAGCGCGAGCAGGGCGAGGATCTGGCGCTGCTTGGCGGCCGAGGGGACGACGGATATGCCGTTGAGGTCGGCGGTGAGGGGGCCGAGGACTCTGAGCTGCATGGCGGTTCCCCTTTCGTGCGCGGGACGGTTGTCGGTGCGCGTGACGTGTGCTCGGGAGCGGATCGGTCGGCCGGGTGGGGCGGCGGGTCGGGCAGTGGGTCGGGCAGTGGGTCGGGCAGTGGGTCGTGCTGGTGTTCGAAACCGGGGGATGGTGGGGTGGTTGCGTCGCACCTTAGTTGCGCCGGGAGGCGGGGGTCCGAATCCTCGAGTGCCCGTCGAGCGCGGTTCCGGGCGCTCTGGTGGGGGTCGCTGCTCGGGGTGCTGTCGTCGTGCTCGAACGACACGCGTGTCGGATGCCGGCCGCGGATGGTGAGTGCCCGAACGGGCAACCCCCCTACCGTGAAATAAGTCTGATGATCGGTCAGTCCCACATGGTCAAAGCTTGGCAAATTTCGGTCGCTCCTCTGGATGTGCCATTGCACATGTCACATCATGCTCCCCATGAGAAAACCCCTCGCCCTGCTCGCGGCCCTCACGGCCGTCGCCGCCCTCGGCGGAACCTCCGCCTCCGCCGCCGGACCCGACGCCACCGACCTGGCCGACACCGGTCAGGGTGCGCTGGTCTGGAGCTCCTGCAACGACGCCACCACCCCCGCGCTGCAGTGCGCGATGCTCGACGTGCCGGTGGACTACGCGGACCCGCACGGGCGGAAGATCGCCATCAAGCTGAACCGGCTCCCGGCCACCGCGCCCAAGGACAAGCAGCAGGGGCCGATCCTGCTCAACCCCGGCGGCCCCGGCGACTCCGGGCTCTGGATGCCGGTGTCCATCTCCTCCAAGCTCCCGGCGGACGTCGCCTCGACCTACGACTGGATCGGCTTCGACCCGCGCGGCACCAATGGCAGTGACCCCCATGTGGTCTGCGACGCCCACTACTTCGACGCCGAGCGCCCCGACTACCAGGTGAGCCAGGGCACGTCGAAGGCCTGGCTGAAGAAGGCGGCCGGCTACGCGGCCGACTGTGCGGCGGACTGGTCCTGGCTGCTGCCGCACATGACCACCGTCGACAACGCCCGCGACATGGACAGCATCCGCCGGGCGCTCGGCGTCCCGAAGATCAACTTCTACGGTGGCTCCTGGGGCACCTCGCTGGGCTCCACCTACGGCCAGCTGTTCCCCTCGCACGTGCGCCGGATGGTGCTGGACAGCATCGTCGGACCGACCATCAGCTGGTACGACCACAACATCCTGCAGGACAAGGAACACCAGCGCCGCTTCGAGGCCTTCGCGGCCTGGACCGCCAAGGCCGACTCCATGTACCACCTGGGCACCGACGCCGCCGCGGTCGAACAGGCGTACAACCAGGTCGAGGACGCGCTGCGCAAGGAGCCGGTGGACGCCGCCCCCGCCCCCGGCCGGATCGGCCCCGCCGAGTTCGAGGACACCTTCTACGGCGGCGGCTACAACTTCCTGCGCTGGCCCCGGATGGCCACCGTGCTCTCCGCCTACCTCACCCAGCACGACACCCGCCCGCTGGCCATCGCGTACAACCGGTACGCGGCACCGGGCGCCGACGACGGTGCCTTCCCGGCCTACAACGCGGCGCAGTGCACCGAGAACGCCTGGCCGCGCGACTGGGAGGTCTGGAAGAAGGACCAGGCGAAGGTGAACGCCGCCGCGCCCTTCTACACCTACAACAACATGTGGTACAACGCCGCCTGCATGTTCTGGCCGTACCAGGGCAGCCCGGCGGGCCGGCTGAAGATCACCGGCAAGGGCCTGCCGCCGGTCCTGCTCTTCCAAGCCACCGAGGACGCCGCCACGCCGTACGAGGGCGGGCTCGCCATGCACGACGCGCTGCCCGGCTCCAAGCTGGTCGTCCAGAACGGCGGCAGCTTCCACGAGATCCTCTTCCACGGCAACGCCTGCCTGGACGACACCTTCACCGCCTACCTGCGCGACGGCAGCCTGCCGCAGGGCAAGGGGCGGATCGCCAAGACCTGTGCGCCCGAGGCCGATCCGGACCCGGTGTACGTGACGCCGCCCCCGGCCGCCGCCAAGGCCGCGCCCGCGACCGCCCCCGCGACCGGGCTCGCGCCGACCGACCCGGAGGCCGTGCACGGCGTCCTGCGGTAGCGACACCGAAGCCGGGTGGCCCGTTCGACGGCGGGCTACCCGGCAGTCACATCCGCGGCGTATGGTCGGTCCCCGTCAATTCCCTGCCACCCTCACCTCATCCGGGACGACCATGAAGAGACTCGGAACGCGCCTGCTCGCCGTGGCCGCGTGCCTGCCCCTGCTCGCCGCGGTGCCCGCGGGCGCCGCCGTCGCGGCGCCGGAAGCCCGGGCCGGGGCCCGGGCCGGAGCCCAAACCGGGGCCCAGAGCGGCGTTCGGACCGGCATTCAGACCGGCGCCGAACTGGCCGCGTCCTGGACCGGACCGCTCAGCACCCGCGGGCGCTACATCGTGGACGCGAACGGCGACCGCTTCAAACTGAAGTCCGCCAACTGGGCCGGGGCCCAGGGCACCTGGGAGGGCAGCGGGAGCACCGACGACCCGGCGAACAACCAGGCCGGGCAGGTCTCGCACAACATCCCGCTCGGCCTGGACCGGGTGCCGCTGGCGCGACTCATGGCCGACTTCCACGGCCTCGGCCTCAACAGCATCCGGCTGCCGTTCGCGAACGCGATGGTCCACGACACCACCGCCGTACCGGACTCCGCCGTCGCCGCCAACCCGCAGCTGCGCGGCCGCACCCCGCTGCAGGTGTACGACGCCGTGGTGGCCGCGCTCACCGCCGACGGCTTCGCGGTCGTCCTCAACAACCACACCACCAGCTACCGCTTCTGCTGCGGCCTGGACGGCAACGAGCGCTGGAACAGCGGGCAGTCGACCCAGGCCTGGGAGGACGACTGGCTGTTCATGGTGAACCGCTACCGCGCGAACAAGCGGGTGGTGGGCGCCGACCTGCGCAACGAGGTCCGCCGCGACACCTGGGACGACCCCAACTGGGGCATGGGCGACGCCCACGACGAGTACGCCGCCTTCGAGGAGGCCGGCAACCGGATCCTGCAGGCCGACCCGGACATGCTCGTCATCATGGAGGGCATCAACTGGTACGGCATCCCCGCCGCGATCTTCAGCCACGGGCGCCCGATGCTCACCCCGGTCCGCAACCTCTCCAACACCCTGATCGACTCGGGCAAGTTGGTGTACTCCGCGCACTTCTACGCCTACACCGGCCCGGCCAACACCGGCGCGGGCAGCGGCCCCGGCGCGACCGGAGACCCCCGCTACCAGGACTTCACCCCCGAGCAGCTGGCCCAGGTCGTCGACGACGAGGCGCTGTTCGTCACCCAGGGCGGGCAGCACTTCACCGCCCCGGTGTGGATCAGCGAGTTCGGCGCGGGCGGACGCGGCTCCACCGACGCCAAGGAACAGACCTGGCTGCACACCTTCACCGACCTGCTGGCCGCCCGTGACACCGACTTCGCCATCTGGCCGCTCGTCGGCTGGGCCGACACCGCCGGCCGACCGCTCGACTCCTGGGCGCTGCTCTCCTACGACCCGGCGGGCAAGCGGCTCGGCCTGACCGACCCCGGCGACTGGCGGGCCGCCGACTGGACCAAGCTGGTCGGCGCTCCGGCACTGACCGGCCCGGTGGCGCCGGTGAACCACTGGAACATGCTCGACCTCGACCACGGCGACCAGAACGTCTCCCGCCGGATGGCCGGGGTGGACTGGAGCAGCGGCAACCGCAAGGGCAACTGCCCGGACGGCCAGCGCCTGGTCGCCCTCGGCCGCAGCGACAGCCGGGGCCTGTGCACCGACGCCGGCGAGCCCGCGACGGGCACCGGCGACTGGATCACCGTCACCGACGAACGGTACGTCACCGGCGGCGACTGGGCGTCCGGCTACAACAAGCTCCAGTGCCCCGACCGCACCTTCGCCGTCGGCTACAGCGTGCACAGCGACGCCATGTCCGCCCTGCTGTGCGCACCCGCGGCCGGCCCGCTGCCCACCGGCGGCCGCAACGTCTGGTTCGACCACGGCGACAACCGCCCCACCACCGGCGGCTCGGTCGCGAGCGACTGGGCGCCGGGCCACTACAAGGGCCAGTGCGCGGACAACGAGTACGTCGCCGGAGTCGCCTACACCTGGAAGTGGCTGCACTACGGCGTGCCGGACGCGCTGCTCTGCCGCCCCCTCGCCTGAGCACCCACCGCCCGTCCGCGGGATCCCGGCCGGTGCCGGCCCGAGGCGTACGCGCCCCGGGCCGGCACCGCCCCGGCCGGGCGGTGGACGGGCGACCGACGGTCGGGTGAGCGTCGGCTCAACCGGCCGTGGGCGGCGGCACCGGCAGCCCGCGAAGCCGCGTCAGCACCCGTTGCTCGCAGGCCGCCCGAGCCTCGCCGTCCGGGCCCCGGTACCGCTTCACCACGACCCGGCCGTCACCCGTCGTGCTGTTCGTGTACCCGTGCCGCATCGGCCGGTTCAACCCCGCCACTCCTCGGCAAGCAGCCCGAGCACCACCTGGTCAACGAACTCCCCGCACGCCCACGCCGAGCCGCGCAGCCGCCCCTCCACGGTGAAGCCGGCCCGGGTCGCGGCCTTGATCATCGGCGTGTTGTCCGCGAGCGTCTCCGCCTGCAGCCGGTGCAGGCCGAGCACCACGAAGCCGTACCGGCACAGCACCCGTACGGTGTCCGTCGCGAACCCTCGGCCGCGGTGGCCCGGCCGCAGGGCGAGGCCCACGTGGGCGCTGCGGTTGTGGGCGTCGATGCCCCACAGGAGGGCCTCGCCGGCCAGCTCCCCGGAGGCCGTGTCGACCACGGAGAAGCAGGCCGCCTCGTCGGACGGCCCGGTGACGGCGTACGGCGACTGCGCCGATCCCGGCGGGAGGGGCCGCCAGGGGCGGGAGTCGGCCCGCGAGCGGGTCGCCACGTCGTCGTGGAGTTCGGTCTGGAGCACCGGGACGTCGGCCTCGTGCCGGGCCCGGAGGGTGATGTGAGCGCCCTGTAGCATGTCACATTGCTAACATCGCCACCCGGTCCGTCGCCACCGCTTTTCCACGGACCCCGCCCGGTGTGCCCCGACCCGAGCGCGTGCCCCGACCCGAGCGGCCCCCGCTCCCGGTGTGGCCGGGAGCGGGGGCCGAAGCGCGCCGGTGCGAGGGTCGGGCCGGCCTACTTGGCGAGGCCGTAGCCGCCGACGCCGGCGTAGACCGTGTCGGCGACGTGACGCGGGGAGGGATCGGGGGTGGTGGTGACGGGCGGTTCGTTGCCGTTCTGGTCGCGCAGGTTGAGGGTGGTCGAGCCGCCGCCGTCCAGGTTGACGGCGTCGACCAGGTTGAGCGCCTTGAGCAGCCGGGCCAACTCGCTGCGGGTGGCGCCGTTGGCGAGGGGTGCCGGGCCGCCCTTCTGCCCCTCGACGGTGACGAAGAAGAGGTGGCCGAAGCCGTCCGCCCCGCCCGCGGTGCGCCAGGCCCGCGCGGTGTCGTCGGCCGGCTGGTAGACGACCGAGGCGTCGCGGAGCAGGACGTCGCCGACGGGGGTCGCGTACAGCGCCGGGTCGATCGGCCGCTCCACGGCGCCGGCCGGGGCGCGGCCGAACCAGGTGTCGGCGACGGTGTCGCCGAAGCGGGTGTCGGTGATCACCGTGTGCAGGGTGACCGGCTTGCCGGCGCAGGCGTTGTTCCAGAGCCAGGTCGCGCCGTCGCCGGTGCCCTCCAGGGCTCGCCCGCCGGGCGGCACGTCGTGGCCGCCGCGCGGGGCGTCGGAGACGATGCCGCCGGGGGTGGCGCCGGGGCGGAAGCAGGCGGTGACCACGCCCGCCGAACTGAACAGCACCTCGACGCCCGGGTCGTCGTCGGTGGTGGTGTCGGTCTGCCTGAGCACGTCGGGAGCCGGCGTCCGCGCCCCGAACTCGGGGGTGAACTCGACGATCTCCGACGGGTCGAAGCAGACGCCGCCGACGACCGTCACGTCCGTGTTGGCGGGGTCGGTGTTGCGCAGGCAGTGGCCGGCCCGGCCGGGGAGCCGGTTGACGCCGTCGACCTTGCGGCTGACGGTGGCGTCGTCGGAGAGCTGCACGGTGAGCTTGGTGCCGAGCTCGGTGATGTACGGGCGGCCGTTCTGCAGCATCAGGACGGAGTTGGCCGGGCGCAGCCCGACGGCCTTGCCGGTGGCGGTGTCGTAGACGTAGCGGCCTCCGCCGGCCTCGCTGAGCAGCCGCCCGTTCTTCATCGAGGTGCCGCCGAGGTCGCCGAAGTAGATCCGCTCGGCCTGGTCCAGGACCACGCCGTCGTCGAAGTAGCCGCCGTTGACCCCGAGGTAGGGGCGCCGGCTGGACACCCCGGTGGTCTGCTCCAGCATCTCCTGGACGGTCTGCGTGGTGTACATGCCCTGGCCGATCGAGCCGTCGAAGGTGATCGGCGCCCGGCTTGGGTCGATGTCCGTGACGTTGACCGTCCACGTCCGGTCGGCGTCCTGGTAGACGGTGCGGGTGATCCCGGGGAACGGCGTGGTGGCGGAGGCCTGGGCGAGGGTGATGCCGCCGAGGACGATGTCGGTGTCCGCCGCGCCGGCCAGGCCGCTGCCCGGGACGGCGAGGACGGAGGCGGCCAGTGCGAGGGCGGTGGCGGTCCGGATCGCGGCGGAGCGCCGCACGGGGGTGTGCTTCATGAGGGGCTCCCGGGTCAGCAGAAGTCGGTGGCGGGGCGGCCGTTGGCGGCGACGACCAGACGGTCGGAGCTGAGCGTTCCGGCGTACGGCGCGGGGACGAAGGTGCTGTCGCCGCTGAGCACGACGAACGCCCGGTAGGTGGAGCCGTTGGCGTTCCAGGTGCCGGTGAGCCCGCCGTCCGGGTAGAAGCAGGCGTGCTTGGCGGTGTGGTTGAAGACGGAGACCGTCCGGTCGTTCCACTCGGCGCCGTAGTCGCGGACCTCGTCGTCGGTGAAGGAGGTCATCGCGCCGCGGCCGCTCTCCTCCGCGAACAGGCAGAGCCGCCCGGTCTCGCAGCGCTCGTAGCCGGTGAAGCAGCCGGCCTTGGACTTGGCGCCCTTGAAGGAGGTGACCTTGCCGTCCAGGTGGGTGCCGAGCTCGGCGAGGGTGGCCTGGCCGCCGGGGCGGACGGCCTGGACGGTGCCGCCGTAGGCGGCGTCGGCGTAGAGGCAGGCCCAGTAGGGGGACTGGTTGTCCACCGAGCGGGCCCGGTCGTTCCAGGCGGGGTCGACGCCCTGGACGGGGACCCGGGGGTCGTTGGCGAGTTCGGCGCCCTGGCCGCCGTCCTGGTCGTAGAGACAGAAGCCGCCGACGGCGCAGTGGCTGGTCCAGCTCGCGGCGGTGGCCCGGGTACCGGGCAGGACGGCGATCACGAGCGCCACGAGCAGCAGGCCCATGACGACGCGCGGAAGGTGTCGCCTCACGGCGGAGTTCTCCTTCGGTGGACGTGGGAGGACACCGATTCCGGCCTTCGGAGAGGCTCACGGAACGGCGGATTCCATCGGGAAGCGGCCGGAATGGGAGACATCCAGCCCGGTCGGGCGTCGGATCCGTACGCGAACCCCCCGGTGCGTCGTCGTGTGCGCCCCGTGAAGGCCGTTTCCCCGGCGCCAGGTCAGAATTGTAAGGGCGTCAGCCCGCCGACCGGCGCCGACGCCCGGCCCGGGTGGCTGTCCCAAGGCTGTCTCACGGTCCTGACCTGCTGTCATGTCGACAGTCAAGGGGCTGAAGTGGAGACGGTGAAGCGCCCCTCGACGTGCGCTCCGGCAGCCCGGGGCCCGGATCCCCGCCCTCCCGGCCCGGGCGCCGATTCGAATACGACGAGCCGGCAGCCGTTTCGAGACGACGAATTGGCGCCATGTCAGGAAATCGACCGGGATGCGTCCCGCACTCTGCCCGGGAACGGAATTCGCGGCGGGCGGGACCGGCGAGGAAACGCGAACACGAACGGTCGCCCGTCGCGATTCGCCGTGTCCGATCAGTCCGACAGCTGGACCACCCGCACCACCGGCGCCGCCGTCGCGGCCGCAGCGTCGGCGGGTGGCACGAGCGGCGCGGGCTCGACCGGAGGGGCGGTGACCAGGATGCGGTAGGCGTCCGCGAGCACCCCCGCCAGATTGCCCAACAGGCCCAGCTGGAGCCGGTGCCAGCCCTCCGCGTCGTCCTCCGCCACCGCGTACTTCCCGGTGTGCTTGAGGATCACCTCGCCGACCTCGCGGTTCTGTTCCGGGGTGCGGCGGCGCGCCTCCGCGTCGTGCAGGAAGAAGTTCCGCAGCCCGTGCACCTCGCCGAGCCGCACGCCCCAGAAGGCGTCCGCGAGTTCGGGCAGGTCGAGCTCGGTGCGGTCGCGCCTGCGGCTGCGCAGCTGCTCGTGCAGCCGCTCGTCGAAGACCTTGTACGCCACCGCCAGCCAGGCCGTGAACTCGGCGTGGCCGGTGGCCAGCAGGTGCAGCCGCGGGATGTCGGCCACCGAGGTGCGGAACAGCGGGTAGCCGAGCCGGGTGGCGGAGGCCGAGCACACCTCGGCGTACATCCGCAGCAACTCCTCCACCTCGTGCTCCCACCGGCGGCGCTGCTCGCTGCCCACCACCCGCGCCTGAGCCCGCGCCGCGGCGCCGTCCGGCGCGGCCAGCACCGCCGGATCCAGCTGCAGCGCCGGCAGCCGGCCCGCCGCCGGCCGGCCCACCACCCGGACGATGCCGCTGCCCAGCTCCCGGAAGTACTCGTCCAGGACGTCCATGCCACCGATCCGGTGCCGGTCGCCGCCGGCCACCTCCACCAGCCGGCCCAGCAACTCGTGGTTGGGGACGAGGTTCTCCGGCGGCTCGCGCAGGGTGGGGTCCTTCCGGCGCAGCTGCTCCCACCAGCGGCCGAACAGGCCCGGGTCGCTGATGCCGACGGCGTGCAGGCGGATGCCCAGGCCGGCGTGCAGGTCCTCCATCAGCGAGACCGGGTCCTCGGTGCCGGCCACCGACTCGCCGCTGCGCTCCTCGCTCATCGGGGCCCAGTGGGCGCCGTCGCTCACCAGGACGATCAGCCGCTCGTTGCCGGGCACGCCGTGCCGGTGCAGCAGCTCGGCGGCCTTGTGCAGGGCGCGGCCGATGTCCGTCCCCTGGTTGTCGTGCTTCAGCAGGGTCACCGCGCCGCGCAGCTGCTCCAGGGCGCGGTCACCGGGGCCGGTGGTGACCTCGGCCATGCCGTCGCGGTCCGGGAACAGCGTCCGGGTGGACAGGTCGAAGCGGACCAGCGCGAAACGGGTGACCAGGCCGTCCACCCCGGCCCGGGCGTCGATCATGGCGCGCAGCGCCAGCTTCAGCGCCTCCATCCGGGTGATGGTGCTCGCGCTGCTCCACAGCGAGGTGATCCGGTGCGCAGACTCCCGCCGGTCCGGGATGTCGTTCACGCCCATCGAGCCGCTGCAGTCGGCGAGGACGACGACGTCCACCCCGCTGCGCCCGCTGGGGGCGAAGACACTGAGCCGGGTGGTCGGGCCGAGGGCGAGCAGGCCGTCGACCGGGCGCCCCTCGGGGTCGGTGGCCGAGCGCACCCGGTAGGGCAGGCCGTCCACGTCGATCCAGGCGTCCTGGCCGGCGTCGGCGCCGTACTGGAACACGTGGCCGCTGAGCAGTGGTGAGCGCTGCACGGCGAGGACGGCCGAGTCCAGCGACAGCGCCTCCGGGGACTCCAGTTCGACGGCGGCCGCGACCGTCGCCGTGGCCGGCGCCAACTGCCAGTCGGCGGTGGCGAGCCGGAGCTCCCCGGCCAGTGCCTCGGGGGCCACCACGACGTCGGCCGGCAGCCCGGGCACCGGGACGAGGCGCACGGCGACCGCCCGGGCACCGGCCCCCGCGACCAGCCGGGCCGGGGTGTCCGAGGCCAGCCGCTCGGCGGGGACGGCCAGCCGGTTGCCGTCCACCAGGCCGGGACCGGCGGCCGTGACCAGCCGGGTGTCCCACGCGCCGAAGATGCTGCCGCCGCGGCCGAGGAGAGTCATTCCCGCTCCAGTTGGATGTCGATGCCGAGCCGCTGCTTGAGCTCGTTGACGTGCGCGCGTTTGGTGCCGAAGAAGCGGCCGCGCAGTTCGGACGGAACCCGGACGTAGAGGATCCGGCTGCGGCTGCGGTAGTCCGAGAATGTGACCGCCTCCGCCATCTCGAACTTGCCGGAGGCGCGCAGGAGTTCCACCAGGCGGGCGAAGTGGGCCCGGCCCTCCTCGTGGCCCTCCCGGAAGCGGCGGACGTCCTCGCGGCGCGACGCCTCGTGCTGGCCCAGCAGCCGCAGCGCCGTCTCGGTGAGGCGCGAGCCGCCCGCCTGGCCGGGGCGCGGGATCCGCCGTTCGAGGCCGGCGAACAGCGCGTCCAGCGCCCCCATGTCGAGGACGGTGCCCCGGGTGTTGATGAAGATGTGCCGGACGACGGAGAGCCGGGGCAGGAAGGCCTGCCGGCGGCGCCCGTCCGCCGCGGACTGGACGTGGTGGCGGACATGGTGCCGGGCGCGGACGGCCGTCCCGGCCAGGACCAGGTCGACCAGCTCCTCCGGCGTGGCGGAGCGCAGCTCCCGGTGGTGCTGCCGGCACAGCGCCAGGCCCCGGCTGTACGGGCCGTAGATCTGCCAGCGCGTGCTGTGCTCGGCGCACATCCGGCTGCCGCAGGCGTCGTCGGTGCCGAGCCGGGCGAGCGTCCGGTGCTCGCAGCGGATGAGCGCGGTGGCCGGGCAGCCGGGCTGCTCGCAGCTGGGGAAGCGCTCGCCGTAGCAGTCCCCGCAGTAGGCGAGGGACGGGTCGTTCGGGTGGCGCACCAGGTGGTCGGCGCACCAGGCCCGGCCGGCCCGGCAGCGCGGGCCACCGCACCACGCGCGGGCCGGCGCCCCGCAGCGGCACTGCGGCACGTGGCGCGGGCAGGAGGCTCGCAGGCTGCCGTCCAGGAGCACCACGTGCGCGTCGCAGACCCGCCCCGGCCGGCTGCCCTCCCCGCAGCCGGGGCAGCTGAACGGCGCGTAGGTCTCGGTGCCCGTGGTGCGGCAGGTGTCGCAGGCGTAACGGACCTGCGGGGGTTCGAGGACGCCCCGGACCTCGAACGCGGTGGCGGCGGTGAGCGGCCGCGGCGCCGCGAGGGGGTCGAGGAACCAGACGCCGACGCGGCCCGCCTCGCCGAAGTCCAGCACGACGCGGGCGCCCTGCCGGGGATCGAGGGTCAGGACGGTCGGTTCGACCTGCGCCCACAGGGCGACGAAGCCCTCGGCCGTGCCGGGCACGTCGCGGTAGTCGCGCAGGTCGAGCAGTACGGGGACCGGCCGGGTGGCGGACGGGTTCGTCATCGGGCGGGCTCCTCGGCGGGTACCACCAGCAGGACCTCCACGGTGCCCCGGCGCTCGTCGGCCTTCGCGGTGTAGGTGAGATCGGTGAGCAGCACGGTGCGCAGGCCGTGCGGCGCGGGGCCCAGCTCGCGCAGCCGGGCCCGCACCAGCGGCCGGTCCGCCGCCGGGACGTCCCAGTGGAGCAGGGCGGCGCCCTGCTCGGTGGCCCCGCGGACGGCCTTGGCGAGCTTCTGGTCGTCCCAGGCGTTCGGCGGGGCGTCCAGCCGGACCCGCAGGGCGGCCTCGGGCCGCAGCAGCCGGCGCAGCGCCTTGCCCTGGTCACGGTCGCGGCCGTGCAGGGCGCGGGTCAGGTCGAGGGCGGCGGGGCCCGAGCGGCAGTACGAGCGCAGGGCGGCCAGGGCCTGCGCCGCGTCCACGCCGGGACGGGCCAGCTCGTTCAGCAGCTGCTCGTCGGAGGGCCCGCGGCGGCGGGGCGGCCGGGCGGGGGCAGTCCCGTTCGGTCGACGGCGGTCACGCTCGCGCTCGCGGTCACGCTCGGGGGCGCCGGTCGGGCGGGTGCTGTCGGTACGGTCGCCGGTGGTGCGCGAAGCGGCCGAGGAGGAGACCGCCGATGGCGAGGCGGCGGCCGGGGCGGGGATGGTTAGCTGCTCGGCCAGCCAGACCCGGGCCGCCGCCGAACTCCCGGCCGCGATGGCCGAGTTGGCGGCCGCGACGTGGTCGTGGGTGAGCCAGCCGGGCCGTCCCAGGCCGTCGGCCAGCTGCTCGGCCCCGAGCAGGCGCGGATCGTGTTGGCGCCACCGGGCGAGCAGGTCGTTCTCGTTGCGGACGAAGCCCGTGCCGCCGCTGCCGGCGGACAGCTCCAGACCGGTGAAGAGCTGGCCCAGCTCGTCCGCCGTGGCATCCAACTGGCGGAAACACGGCAGGAGTTCACGCAGCAGCGCGGAGGCGGCGCGGGCCGCCGGGACAGTCCGGGGCGGAACGTCCGGGGCCCGCCCGCCGGCGCGGCCGCCGCGCCGGTTGCCCTGCTGCTCCACCTCGAACCCGGCGGCCAGGCCGTGCGCCACGGCCCGGGCCCGGTTGCGCTCCACCAGGGGCTGCGGCACGGCCCCGATCCGGCGGCCGGTGCGGGCCAGTTCGCGCGCCCGCATCGCCAGGGCCTGGACGACCAGCGCGTGCGCCATCGCCGAGGACACCGACACCTGCCCGTCGACCAGCCGGAGGGTGACGTCCCCCGCCGCGTCGAACTCGGCCTCGCCGAGCGGGTTCACGTCCATCGCCTCCAGCCGGGCCAGCCGCTCCTCCTGCCGCAGGGCCGTGCGCACCCGGTCGAGGTGCTGCGGGGCGAAGGAGGCGACGTACCGGGTGGTCACCTGGTCGGTGGCCCGGGACAGCCGGGCCGAGCCCCCGCTCGGCACCCCCTCGGCGCCGTACAGCTGCCGCCCGGTCAGCGCGATCAGGGTGGGGGAGTGCTCGCGCAGCAGGTTGCAGAGCAGCTCGCGCTGCACCTCGTCGACCACCTCCAGCGAGTGCAGGTCCGCCAGCAGGACGGCCGGGGTGCCGCCGGCCGCACCGGGCGCACCGGCCGCACCGGCCGACGCGCCCGGGTGCCAGCCGCTCGGCACCAGCAGGGCGCCGCTCGCGCGCAGTCCGCCCGCGACCGCCGCCACCGCCTCGGCGAGCACGGCGGCCACCGCGGCCCGCGCGGGCGGGTCGTGGAGCCAGACCCGGCCGGTGTCGAACCAGAGCCCGCCGGGCGTTCGGGAGGAGGCGCGCAGGACGGGCGGCTGCCCGGTGGGCAGCGCGGGCAGCCGCGGCGGGCGGGTGACCAGCGCCGCCACCAGCTGCGCCGGGGCCGGCCCGCCGCCGGACGGGCGGACCACCGCGTACCCCTTGGCCAGCCGCTGGCGCAGCGGACCGGAACGGTAGAGCGCGACGAGCACGGCAGATCAGTCCTCCCAGATCCGGGGATCGTCGATGGCCCGCTCCCGGCGTCGCGCCTCACCGGCGGCCAGCCCGCGCAGCGGCGGCAGCAGGGCGAACGCCAGGGCCGCCACGACCAGCGCGACCAGCGTGCAGACCAGCAGGTTCAGCGGGGACGGGTCCCCCCACAGCGCGCCGGCCGCGTACACCAGGCCGAACGGCAGCCCGACTGCCGAGATCAGGCCCAGGGCGAGCGCGCCGCGCCGGGAGCGCGCCGTCTCCACGTACCGCGCGGCGTCGGCCAGCGCGGTGCCGGTGCCGGCCAGCAGCTCCGGCAGCCGGTGCTGCTCCTGGAAGCGCTCCAGCAGCTCGTTGGCCTTGGCGCGGGTGGTGATGTGCGAGGACCAGAGCGCCCGGCGCAGCTCGATCGCCCGCCGCTCCAGCGCCAGCAGGCGGTGCCCGTCGGCCTCGTGGGCGTGCAGCCCGGCGACCGCGTTGGCGAGCTGGTTGAGCCCGAGCACCTGGAGGCGCCCGAGCAGGAAGGTGTCCAGGTAGATCGTCCGGACCAGGGTGGCCGCGCCGGCGTGGAACACCGCGCCGCCGCCCGGGTCCGGCGAGGTGCCGACGAAGGCGGCGCCGTCGCGCAGGACCAGCGCCTGCCAGTCGGCCGAGAACCGCACCCGGCCGGCGAACAGCGCGTGATCCTCCGGGTCCGGCGGGAAGCGCTCCAGCGGGGTGGCGGAGGCGAGCAGCCAGAGCCACTGGTCCCGGGCGCCCCACGGGGAGTACGGGGCCGGCATCACCTCGGGCGGTGCACCGTCGGTGAAGGTGACGTGGCACAGCGTCCACGGCCGGCGGGCGGGCTGCGCCGGACGGGCCCCGGGCGGCAGCGCGGCGAAGTGGAGGTGTCCGCTGCGGGAGGGGTCGGCGAGGAGCGGCAGGTCGGCCAGCGGATCGGCGGACAGCCGTACGTGCAGGACGGCGAGGCCGTGCCGCTCGGCCGCGGGGCCCAGCACGGCGGGCAGTCGGAGGAGCTCGACCGCCTCGACGGCCGGGCCCGGCCCCTTCTCGTCGATGGCGCGGTGCCACCGGGCGGGCCGCTGCGCCGAGCCGTACAGGGACTCGGCCACCCGCGGCTCGAAGTACGTCATCCGCCGGGCCCGGTCGGCCGCACCGTCACCCAGCGCCACCGGCAGCGGCCCCTCCGTCCAGCCCGTGAGGTCGAGCTCACCCGCCGCCCCCAGTTCGACCTCGACGACCACGAAGGCCGATCCCCGCCCCACGATCACCCGTACCTCATTCGCTTCGCCCGTCCCGGAGGGGGACCATGGTAGCGACTGACGGGTGATCAACAATGCTGCTGCACAAGGAAGATGCACTGATGTGACGGATGAGGCGCAGGTGGCGCGCCCGGGGTGGCTCCACCGCTGGCCGGTGCCGCTCGGGTGCCGCTTCGGCGTCGCTTCGGTGCCATCGTCCGGTGCCGCCGTTCGGCGCTCCGGAAAACCGATTTCGTGTTCGCCGGGTTCTCGCCTAGAGTGGTCTCACCGACGCGGGGTGGAGCAGCTCGGTAGCTCGCTGGGCTCATAACCCAGAGGTCGCAGGTTCAAATCCTGTCCCCGCTACTACCAAGGCCGGGGTCGACGCTTGATGGCGTCGGCCCCGGCTTTTGTCGTTCGGTCGTGGCGCCGTCGTGGCGCCGTCGTGCCGCCGTCCTGCCGTCCTGCCGCCCGGCCCATGGCCGCCCCCACCGGTGCGCGGCCGCTTTCCCGGATTCCCTCGTCCCGCCATTCCGTGCGAATTCCGAGGCCGTTTTCCGACGGCGGTCGAGGAGGGGTCGAGGGGAGCTGGAAAGAGCTTTCCGGGGGGCGTGGGGTGTGTTGTGGTGGGTGACCGGGGGCCGTGGCCGCAGGCAGGACGGCGACCGTGGGTGGGCGGAGCGCCGCTGGTGAGCGGTGTAGACGCTCGCGCATGGAGCTGAGAGCGGTGGCTATGGTTCGCCCGACCCGGGGGGATTTGAATGGTGCCATGACGACGAACCGATCGGCGCAGACAGCGCCCTCGGCACGTCGGACTCCTGTGATTCCTCCGTGTCTTCGAATGAGGGTGATCGTGATGGCTGGTGTGGTGGATCTTTCGGCGGACGCCGGTGTCGTGCTGGTGGTCGGTGGTACCGGCAAGACGGGTCGGCGGGTGGCGGACCGGCTGGCGGCCCTGGGGTACGGGGTGCGGGTGGGTTCGCGTTCGGGTGCGGTGCCGTTCGACTGGCATGACGAGGGGACGTGGGAGGCGGCGCTGGAGGGGGTGAGCGCGGCGTACCTGACGTATTACCCGGATCTGGCGTTCCCGGGTGCGGTGGAGGCGGTGGGGGCGTTCTCGCGGCTGGCGGCGGCGCGTGGGGTGGGGCGCCTGGTGCTGTTGTCGGGGCGTGGCGAGGAGGCGGCGGAGGCGGGGGAGAAGGCGGTGATGGAGTCGGGGGCGGCGTGGACCGTGGTGCGGTGTGCGTGGTTCAACCAGAACTTCAGTGAGTCGTTCTTCCTGGAGCCGGTGCTGGCGGGGGAGTTGGCGTTGCCGGTGGGTGGTGCGGTGGAGCCGTTCGTGGATGTGGAGGACATTGCGGACGTGGCGGTGGCGGCGTTGACGGAGGCGGGTCACGCGGGGCAGGTGTACGAGCTGACGGGGCCGCGGTTGCTGTCGTTCGCTGATGTGGCGGTGGAGTTGTCGCGGGCGGTGGGTCGTGAGGTGCGGTTCGAGGCGGTGTCGTTGGAGTCGTACCGGCGGGTGTTGGAGGAGGCGGGGTTGCCGGCGGACTTCGCGGAGCTGTTCTCGATGATCCTGGACGGTCGCAACGCGTCGTTGGGTGACGGGGTGCGGCGGGCGCTGGGTCGTGAGCCGAGGGACTTCGCGGACTACGCCCGGGAGGCCGCCGCCTCGGGCGTGTGGAACGTATGAGCCGGCTCGTCCCCGGCGGCCCCGACCGGCCGCCTCCGGGCGGGCGTTGCAAGGGACCCTGAACGGACATTGGAGGTCTGGTCATGTCGGACGGCACAACGGTCTGGTCGAGCGAGCGGGGCATCGGCACACTGCCCGGCCACATCAAGGGCTTCGGCCTGATGCACGTGGCGATGCGCCGCGACGCGGCGCGGCTGAGCGCCGCCGCCACGCGCGGCCCGTCGGGATCCACCGCGGAGCTGGCGGAGTGGTTCGGGCGGCTGCGCGCGGTGATCGACTGGCACCACCACAGCGAGGACGAGATCCTCTGGCCGTACCTGCGTGGCCGGGTGGCCGGATTCGACGGCGGCGGGGTCCTGGAGGAGGACCACGAGGCGCTGGACCGGTCGATGCGGCGGGTGGCGGGGGTGCTCGGCTCCGGGCTGCGCGCCGAACTGCCGGAGGCCGCCAAGGCGTTCGAGACCCTGGTGCGCGACCACCTCGGGCACGAGGAGCCGGTGGTGTTCCCGGCGCTGGCGGGCCTGCCGGTGGACGAGTACCTGCGGGTGGAGCGCCGGATCATCCAGAGCGCGCCGACCCCGGTGATGACCTACCTGCAGCCCTGGATGTTCGACGGCGCGGACCCGGCCGCCGTCCGCGCGGTGTCGGCGACCATCCCGGCCCCGGTGCGGCTGATCGGGCGGACGGTGCTGGAGCGACGGTACCGGCGCGGCCTGTCGGCGGTGCTCTGAGCCCGCGGTGGTCCACGGGAGGGCGCAGCGGCGTGCCGGTGCGTGGCGGGCAGCGCAGGACGCGGCCGGCAGCGCAAGACGTGGCAGGTAGCGCAGGACGCGGCAAGTAGCGCAAGGCGCGGCAAGTGGCGCAAGGCGCGGCAAGTGCCGTCCTGCGCCACGGGGTTCCGGTTGTCGCGCTTCCGTTGCGCGGCGCACCGCACGGTGGGCGGTGTCGTGTGTAGCAAGTTCGTCGGCGCCGCAGCCTGCGGGCCGGGAGAGTGAAGGGGTCCTGAGATGCGTTCGGATCAGACCGCGGTTCCGCTGTCGTACTCCGCGCCGTCGGCCATCGGAGGTGTGGGGATGGGGAGTTCGGCGCACGCCGTCGGGCAGAGCAAGGCGACCGGTCCGCTGCTGGTGGGCGCGACCATCGCGATGGGGCTGATGGCGGGGCTGTTCTTCGCCTTCGACGTGTCGGTCATGCCGGGTCTGGCGGCGAGTGACGACAAGACGTACGTGACGGCGATGCAGCACATCAACAAGTCGATCGAGAACGGGATGTTCGGCCTGGTCTTCGTCGGCGCCTTCGCGGCGACGGGTGTCGCGGCGTGGCTGCTGCACAAGGCGGGCCGTCGGCAGGCGGCGCTGTGGGCCGCGTTGGCGACGGCGCTGTACGTGGTGGCGCTGATGGTGACGATGGGCGTCAACATCCCGCTCAACAACCAGCTGGCGGCGGCCGGTGACCCGTCCCAGATCCAGGACCTCGCCTCCGTGCGGGCGCACTTCGCCGACAGCTGGGTGCCGGCCAACATGCTCCGCACCGCGCTGTGCACGGGCGGTCTGCTCGCGCTGACCCGCTCCCTGGTGCTGCACGGCCGGTTCACCCGCTCCGGCCGCTGACACCCGTCCGCACGCACCGCCTCCGGTGCCCGTCCGCCACGTGCGGACGGGCACCTGCGCGTTGCGGTCGGTTGCCGTGGTGGCTGCGGCTGCCCGGCTCTCCGGCCGCCCGGCTGCGCAGAGGGCCGGGTGCGGCAGAGGGCCGGGTGCGCCGGAGCGTGCGCCGGTGCGCCGGGTCGGTGACTACACCCAATTCGCCAGGCGAGACAGCGAGTTGGCGTCGGCGGTGGATGTGGTGGAGCATGGGCGGGCCCGGTCTGTTGCGGTGCGCTTGCGCCGCGGCCGCGGCGCCGTGCGCGCGTGCTGGGGAGGAGGCGGGTCCGATGAGTCCGGTGGATCGTCCGTTTCTGGTCCGGGGGAGGGCGGTACCCCTGGCCAGGTACCTGGCCGAGGAGGACCTCGAGGGCCTGGTGGCCTGCTCGTGCATCGGGAACGAGGTGAGCATCGACCTCGCGGACACCCGGATCCTGGTGAGCCTGGTCGACGTCGCGGACGTGGTGAGGCTCAACTTCCACATGGTGCAGGACGGTCCGGCCAAACCCCGCTCCTGGTCGCGCCGACTCCCCGCCGGCACCGCGGCGCGCGAGATCGCGGCCCGGATAGCGCTGGACGTCCGCACCCTGGAACGCGAGCTCGCGCCGCTGCGGCGCCGCCCACCGGAGGTGCCGCGGCAGCGCCGACCGGGGTGAGCGCAGGCCCGTAGAGTGGCGGCGTGGACAACGATCAACCCCGCGCGGACCACGACTGCGCCGATCAGGCCGCCGTCGAACTTCTCGACCTCTTCGCCGACGGGCGGAACGTGCTCTGGCTTCTCGACGGCTTCGGCCCGGACGACCACGTGAGCTACACCCGCGAGTTGGACCGGGAGGAGTACCTGCGGGTCCGGCCTCTCCTGGCGCTCGCCCCCGAGGTCCGGCTCGGCGACGACATCTGGATGCTGGCGGGCGACTACCGCATCCCGCCCCGCCTTCGCGAACCGCTGGCCGAGCTACTCGGCCCGCCCGGTCCGCCGGAGGGCCTGGACTACTACATCGGCGCCCGCCAGAACCTACCCGACGAGCGACCCTGACGACCAGGGCCCGACAGGGGGGAGCTGTCGGGCCCGGTACCGCCACCGCGACGGACTCAGCGCGTGACGAGCCAGGACAGGCTCGCGGTGAGGTCCGCGCGCAGCGTCGGGTCGGCCACGGCGGGGGTGGGGTCGGTGGCGACGGCGGTGAGCAGGTGCGGGCGGATGCGGGGCCCGGTCAGCTTGAGGTCGGCGAGGTCCAGCGCGGTGCGGCCGGAGAGCCGGGGCAGCTCGCGGCCGTCCAGGAACCAGCGCAGCCGGGTGCCGGGCACCGGCAGGTCGACGGTCAGGCGGTCCGCCGCGGTGAGCCAACTCCCCTCGGCGGTGGGGCTGGTGAGGGGCTTGGCGTGGCGGTAGAAGCCGGCGATCATCGCCTCGCGCCCGGGCAGGTTGAACTCCCGCCCGAGCGAGCGCATGATCGAGTTCTCGGTCGGCCGGTACAGCCCGGTCGGGTAGTAGCCGCCGCCCTCGTACGCACCGACCGTCCCGCCGTCCGGGGAGGTCTGCCCGAGCCAACGGGACCACTTGGTGCCCTGCTGCCGCATCCGGTCAGCGGTGAGTGTGCTGATGTTGGCCTCGGCCGGCTCGTCGCCCTGGTACGTCCCCTGGCCGTCGTACGCGTACTCGTCGGCGAGCTTGCCCAGCGAGTGCCCGGTCTCGTGCACCGCGATCTGCCCGGACTTGGCGTTCCCGCCCGCCACCGTGGCGATGCCCTCGTAGCCGAGCGGGGACGTGACGTCGTTGTAGCCGGCGCCGCCGTACTTGGCACTGTTGGCCACCACGAGCACCAGGTCCGCCTGCGGGGCCTTCGCCGCGTACCGCTCGACCGCCTTCTCGTCCACGCAGAGCAGCCGCTCCACGCCGTCGCACCAGAAGTACGAGCCCAGCGCGGTGTGCCGCACCGTCGCCTGGTCCGGATCCCCGGTCACCCCCGACTCCGGAGAAACCGCCGACACCGCCCAGACGTTGAACAGCCCGCGGTACGTGGCGTACGGCTCGACGGCGGTCACCTCACGCCACTTCTCGGCCGCGTCAGTGAGGAACTTCTGCTGCTCCTGCGCGGCGTACCCGTCGCCGATCACCACCACGTCCAGCTTGGTCGCCGGATCACCGCCACGCACCAACGGCGTCACATCCCCGTCGCCCCGCACCGGTGCCACACCCTGGGCCGGCGCGGCGACGAAGGGGGAGACGCTGGGGGCCTGGACGCGGGAGATGCTGCCGTCCTCGGCGAAGGCCTCCACCTGCCGGGTGGGCGGCGAGCTTCCGGCCGGCGCGGCGGAGGCCGGGGCGGAGCCCAGCAGCGCCGCAACGAGGGCAGCAGTGAACAGGGCGGTGGTGCTTCTGGCGGCGATACGGTGCACGGGCGTCGTCCTCCCCGGTGAGCGGTCAGTGGCCTGCCTCCTTCCCGTGTCCAGGACCTGACAACCACATCCCCGCCCGAGACCGCGTGAGAGATCCCGGTCGATCGCGGCCACCTGCGTGCTCCACCCTCCACGGGTGAGCGATGAGACGTTCCCCTTCGTCGGTGCATTCAGGGAACTCGGGCACGGCAGCCCGGACGGGCCCTCGCTGAGATCCGCCGTCCGCAACGACTCGACCGCTCCTCCTGTCAGCGACGCCGATTTGCTCGCGATGGAAGCCAAACTCCTCGGGGAAGCGGCGGACTGAAGGATCCGCAGCAAGCCGGCCGACCGCTGATGGGCGGTGAGCGACGACACCGCCGTGATCGAAGCGATGCCTCGTGGCAGGGCCTGTCGGCCGTGTCGTGACCAGCAGGCTGCCGGCCCTGTCCCCATGCCACGTAGCCTGAGTTGATCAAGGGATGCGTGGGCCCCGCCTGGCTGCGGGATGATCCGGTGTGCTGCTCGGCGCCACGTCAGTCGTGCGGCTGTCGCACGGCTAGGGTTGCCGCGTGGTTCAGGGATGGGTGGATTCCGGCAGGCCGGTCGCGCGGCCGGACCAGGTGGCGCTGGCGGTCCTGGTCGCGGCAGTGCCGCGGTCCAAGGTCGACGAGGCCGCGGCGGCGTGCGGGGTGGCTGAACAACCCCGGGACGGCGAGCTTCCTCCGCACATGACCGCCTATCTGACGATGGCGCTGTGCCTGTTCTCCGACGACGGCGCCGAGGAGGTCGCGCAGAAGCTCACCGGGGTGCTGGCCCAGTTCGGCGTGTGGGACGCCGCGTGGGAGCCGCCGACGTCGTCGGGGATCACTCGGGCGCGCAAGCGGCTGGGCCGCGACGTGCTGCGGGAGACGTTCTACCGGGTGGCCGAGCCGGTTGCCGCCGACGAGACCCCGGGTGCGTGGCTTCGCGACTGGCGGCTGATGGCCATCGACGGGTTCGAAGTCGACGTCCCCGACTCGGCCGAGAACGCGGCCGAGTTCGGCTACGCCGGCAACGACCGGTCCCGTTCCGCCTTTCCCAGGGCCCGGGTTGTGGCCGTCGTCGAATGCGGATCGCATGCCCTCATCGATGCCGAGGTCGGGCCGTGGAACCGGAGCGAGGAGACGATGGTGGCCGCGCTGCTGCCCTCGGTCTCGGCCGACTGGCTGCTGTTGGCCGATCGGGGCCTCTACAGCTTCGCCGCGTTCGGCGCCGCCGCCCAGACCGGGGCGGCGCTGTGCTGGCGGGCACCGACGCAGCTGTCCCTGCCGGTCCTGAAGGTCCTGCCCGACGGTACGTACCTGTCGGCCCTGGTGGATCCCGGCCTGCGCGGCCGAGAGCGGGAGGAACTGCTGCAGGCGGCGAGATCCGGCGCGAAGCCGGATCCGGCCGCAGCCCATGTCGTCCGCGTCGTCGAGTACGACGTCCCCGATCACGACGGCGGGGAACTGGTCTGCCTGATCACCACGGTCACCGATCCGGAGGCCGCGACGGCGGCCGAACTGGCGGCCGCCCACCACCGGCGGTGGGAGGAGGAGGCCGCGAACAGGCAGGTGAAGACCGTCCTGCACGGCCCGGGGAGGGTGCTGCGGTCCAAGAGCCCGGACCTGGTCCACCAGGAGATCTGGGCCCACCTGCTGGTCCGACACGCGATCAACTCCCTGATCTGCCAAGCCGCGACCGGTGCCGGCATCGACCCCGACCGGATCGGCGTCCCGAGGACCCTCAACATCGTCCGCCGCACCGCCACGGGCGCGGTGGCCTTTCCCACCTGATCGATGGGATGCGCTCAGGCCGGATGTCCCGAGGGCGCTCGCCACGCGCCGAAACTGCACCCGGCGCGCCGCCACCGAGCCTGAAGTCCGCGTCACTCGAGGCAGCTCCGCGCGCCACGTCGAGATCAACTCAAGCTTCGCGGCATCGGGCCGCGTCTTCGGTCTGACCGGCTGCGCAATCGTCTTCGCCCAGATGCGAAAGGCGGGATGCCTGAAGGCGGCACCGGGGTCGACAAGGCGCTTGGACTTCGTATTCGCTGTGCCGGCGGCC
This sequence comes from Kitasatospora sp. NPDC097691, assembly GCF_040302665.1. Taxonomy (NCBI): domain Bacteria; kingdom Bacillati; phylum Actinomycetota; class Actinomycetes; order Kitasatosporales; family Streptomycetaceae; genus Kitasatospora; species Kitasatospora sp. NPDC097691. The sequence goes on from NZ_JBEORY010000048.1 coordinate 68,229, forward strand.
GCCTTCACGGTGGACCGCATGGCGACGCTCTGGCACGCCGGACAGAACGCCCACTGACGTCACGTCGGGAATTCCCCCTGGCCGCCGAGAGAGCGCTCGCGGGCCTGACTCTCTACCGTGTTCGAGGTGTGATCGGACTGCAAATCGATCAGCCCCGGGGGGATTGGGCAACGGATACCCGCCGCGGAGCCACTCACGCAATGTTCAACGACCGCCCGGGTGGTACACCACGGCCGATTTCAAACGCGATCTGCGGGCGTCGAGCAGACGCTGCAGCTGCAGCGCGCAATGCGACGAGCCGGGAGCACCGCCCATACAGCTGGTGGCGGTGATACCCGGCTCTTTCGCGCTTCTGTTGTGCGGTTTGTGGCTCTGTCTATTGGTTGTTGGTGAGGTGGTGGTGGAGGTTGGTGAGGGCGTGTTGGGTGGCGGTGGTGTGTTTGTAGGTGAGGTTGGTGAGTTTGTGGAGGAGTTTGG